>NZ_CP014844.1:1500000-1728946 GCF_001598055.1 Cupriavidus nantongensis
GACATGGAGGAGCGGCCATCATGGCGGCGCGGTACTTCGACGAGATGCTGGACTGGCGCGAGGACAATGCGCCGGCGCTGATCCACGCAGGCCAGGCCTTGCCTGAAGGGGCGGTACGCCCGCACTACCGGCATTTCGCCGAATGGCTGGCGCGCCAGACCGAAAGCACCATGGCCAACAAGCGCGCCGAGGCCGACCTGGTGTTCCGGCGCGTGGGCATCACCTTCGCCGTCTACGGCGACAAGGACGAAGCCAACAGCGGCACCGAGCGTACCATTCCGTTCGACGTGGTCCCGCGCATTTTCCCCGCGAGCGAATGGACGCTGCTGGAAAAGGGCTTGCGCCAGCGCGTGGCCGCGCTGAACCGCTTCATCCACGACATCTACCACGGCCAGGACATCATCCGCGCCGGCGTGATCCCGCCCGACCAGATCTACAACAACGCCCAGTACCGGCCCGAGATGCTGGGCGTCAGCGTGCCGCACGATGTCTATGCGCATGTCGCCGGCATCGACGTGGTGCGTGCCGGCGAGGGCGAGTTCTACGTGCTGGAAGACAACCTGCGCGTGCCGTCGGGCGTGTCGTACATGCTCGAGAACCGCAAGATGATGATGCGCCTGTTCCCGGACCTGTTCGCGCGCAACCGCGTGGCGCCGGTGGCGCACTATCCCGACCTGCTGCTCGACATGCTGCGCGGGGTCTCGCCGCAGGCCATCGCCGATCCCACCGTGGTGGTGCTGACGCCGGGCATGTACAACTCGGCCTACTTCGAGCACGCCTTCCTGGCGCAGCAGATGGGGGTGGAGCTGGTCGAGGGCAGCGACCTCTTCGTCGAGGACAACCACCTGTTCATGCGCACCACGCAGGGGCCGCAGCGCATCGACGTGATCTACCGGCGCGTCGACGACGACTTCCTCGACCCGCTCGCGTTCCGCCCCGATTCCGCGCTGGGCGCCGCCGGGTTGCTGTCGGTCTACCGCGCCGGCAACGTGACCATCTGCAATGCCATCGGCACCGGCGTCGCCGACGACAAGTCGATCTACCCGTATGTGCCCGACATGATCCGCTTCTACCTGGGCGAAGAGGCGATCCTGAGCAACGTGCCGACCTATATGTGCCGGCGCGCCGATGACCTGCAGTACGTGCTGGACCATATGGCCGAACTGGTGGTCAAGGAAACCCACGGCGCCGGCGGCTACGGCATGCTGGTCGGGCCGGCGGCGACGCGCGCCGAGATCGATGCCTTCCGCGAGGTGGTCCGCTCCAGGCCGGAGCAGTACATCGCGCAGCCCACGCTGGCGCTGTCGACCTGCCCGACCTATGTCGAGGCCGGCATCGCCCCGCGCCATATCGACCTGCGCCCGTTCGTGCTGTCGGGCAAGGAGGTGCGGATGGTGCCGGGCGGGCTGACGCGCGTGGCGCTGCGCGAGGGTTCGCTGGTGGTGAATTCCTCGCAGGGTGGCGGCACCAAGGACACCTGGGTGCTGGAACGATGAACGCCGATTCGGGAGAGCCCGCATGCTGAGCCGCACCGCCGACCACCTGTTCTGGATGGCCCGCTACACCGAGCGCGCGGAGAACACCGCGCGCATGCTCGACGTCAACTACCAGACCTCGCTGCTGCCGCAATCGGCCGAAGTGGCCGAGCAGGGCTGGTGGGCCATGCTCGATATCTCGGAGCTGACCGAGGTGTTCGACCACAAGTACGGCCTGCTGTCGCGCGACGACGTGATCGACTTCATGGTACGCGACATGACCAATGCCTCGTCGATCATGAGCTGCCTGCGCGCGGCGCGCGAGAACGCGCGCGCGGTGCGCGGCTCGCTCACCACCGAGGTCTGGGAAACCGTCAACACCACCTGGCTGGAGGTGCAGCGCCTGATTGCCGACGGCGTGCTGAAGGAAGACCCGGCGCGCTTCTTCGAATGGGTCAAGTTCCGCTCGCACCTGGCGCGCGGGGTCCAGTTCGGCACCATGCTCAAGGACGATGCCTTTCATTTCATGCGGCTGGGCACCTTCCTGGAGCGCGCCGACAATACCGCGCGCATTCTCGACGTCAAGTTCCAGGCGTCCAACGGCCGGGAGGGCGAGCAGCCCGAGGCCAACCCCGACCAGGGCGGTGGCCACAATGACTTCTACCACTGGGCGGCGATCCTGCGCTCGGTGTCGGGCTTCGAGGTCTACCGCAAGGTCTATCGCGCGGTGATCACGCCGCAGCGCGTGGCCGAACTGCTGATCCTGCGCCCTGACATGCCGCGTTCGCTGGTGTCGAGCATGGACGAGGTGGTGGCGATCCTGCATACGGTGCGCAACCAGCATTCGGCGGAAACCGAGCGGCAGGCTGGTAAACTCCACGCCGACCTGAAGTACGCGCGCATCGACGATATCTTTGCCGTCGGCCTGCATGCGTACCTGACCAGCTTCCTGGAGCGCATCGGCGACCTCGGCAACGGCATCAGCAGGGACTTCCTGGTGCCGCTGCAGGCCGCCTGAGCCGGGCCGCCGGCAGCCCCCCGTGCCGCCGCCGCGCCCTGATACCGTGAAATACAAGATCCACCACCATACCGTCTACCGCTACACCGAACCGGTGCGGCGCAGCGTGCACGAAGTGCATCTGCAGCCGCGCTCGGGTCCGCTGCAGACCGTGGACTACTGGCAACTGTCGACACCCGGCAACCCGTCGGCGGCCCGCGACGGCTTCGGCAACATCGTGCACAACTTCACGGTGGCCGGGCCCGCCAGCACCATCGCCATCGAAGCCAGCGGCGAGGTCGAAGTGCTGCCGCCGCATGGCGAGCTCGACCGCGACGGGCACCATGCGTTCTGCGATGCGCCTCCGGACGGCGAGGCGCGGGTCTCGCCGCTGTATTTCCTCGGCAGCACGCCGCTGACCACGGCGCCGGCGCCGATGCGGGCCTTTGCCGCGCCGTTCCTGGCGGCGGGGCACGATATCGATGCGCTGCTGGCGCTGGCGCGCGGCATCGGCGAGCGCGTGCGCTACAAGCCCAATACCACCGATGTCGGCACCTCGGCCGCCGAGGCTTTTGCGCTGGGCAGCGGGGTGTGCCAGGACCAGGCGCAGGTGATGGTGGCGGCGTGCCGCGCGCTGGGCATTCCGGCGCGTTATGTCAGCGGATATTTCTACGACCCGGCCGCCACCGAACTGGCCAGCCATGCCTGGGCCGACATATGCCTGGACCCGGCCGGCCAGATCTGGTGCAGCATCGACATCACGCACGGCTGCCTGACCGACGAGCGCCATATCCGGCTGGCGGTGGGGCGCGACTATGCGTCGGCCGCACCAGTGCGGGGCATCCGCGACGGCGGCGGCGGCGAGACGCTGGAAGTCAATGTAACCATCACGCCACTTTCGAACTGATTAGGTGCTTGCTTCCAGACGCGGCGCGGTGCCGGTGCACGGGCGCTAGAATCCGGAGTGATGCAGGCCATTGCCGCAGGCCACCACCGGCCCGGGCCGGCCGCCACCAAGAACACCAAGACAAACCATGACGTATTGCGTAGCCATGCGGCTGGATGCCGGCCTGGTATTCCTGTCCGATTCCCGCACCAATGCCGGGGTAGACGCCATCTCGACCGCGCGCAAGATGACCGTGTTCGAGGAGCCCGGCGACCGGGTGATGGTGCTGATGACCGCGGGCAACCTGGCGATCAGCCAGTCGGTGCGCCAGATCCTGATTGAAGATCACGACGAGAAGCGCTCGCTGTGGACGGCGCGCGACATGTTCGAGGCCGCGTCGATCGTCGGCGAGGCGGTGCGGCAGGTGCACCGGCGCGACGCCAACGCGCTGCGCGACGCCGGCATCGAGTTCAATGTCAGCCTGATCTTCGGCGGCCAGGTGCGCGGCGAGCGGGTGCGGCTGTTCAATATCTATGCGGCCGGCAATTTCGTCGAGGCCACGCCCGAGAACTGCTACTTCCAGATCGGCGAGGCCAAGTACGGCAAGCCCATCGTCGACCGGGTCGTGCATCCGTCGCTGCCGCTGGCCGAAGGGGCCAAGTGCGCGCTGATCTCGATGGACTCGACGCTGAAGTCGAATATCTCGGTGGGCCTGCCGCTGGACCTGCTGGTCTATGAAGCCGATTCGCTGCAGGTGAATCACTTCGTCAATATCGACGAGCGCAACGCCTACTTCCGCATGATCCGCGACACCTGGGGCCATCGCCTGCGCCAGGTCTTCGGCGAGATCCATAACCCGGAGTGGGATCCGGCCGCGCCCGCGGAATTCTCGCTGGCGCGCTCCGGCGAGGCCGACCGCTGGGCCCAGCCGGTGCGGGCCAGGCGCGTGCATCCGCGCAAGCCGGACTGAGGGGCGGTGGGCATGCGCGAGATCATCCATTTTTCCCACGCCAACGGCTTCCCGGTGACGACCTACCGCAAGCTGTTCGGCGAGCTGGACGGCGAGTTCGAGTTCCGCGCCGTGGACCGCTACGGCCACAAGCCGGAGTTCCCGGTGACACGCGGCTGGCCGCACCTGGTGGAAGAGCTGCTGGGTGATATTGACCGACAGTACCGCCAGCCGGTGTGGCTGGTGGGCCATTCGCTGGGCGGCTTCCTGTCGCTGATGGCGGCGTTGCGCCGCCCGGAACGGGTGCGCGGCGTGGTCATGCTGGACTCGCCGATCATCGCCGGCTGGCGTGCTTCCCTGCTGAAGACCGCCCAGATGCTCGGCATCGATGAAAAGCCGAGTCCGGCCGCGGTGACGAAGAACCGGCGCACGCACTGGCCGGACGCCGAGGCGGTGTGGCAACACTTCCGCGCCAAGCCCAATTTCGCGGTGTGGGACCAGGAAGTGCTGCGCGACTACGCCATCCACGGCACCGAGCCCACCGGCAAGGACAACGAGCGCCGGCTGCGCTTCGACCGCGAGGTCGAATACTGGATCTACCGCACGCTGCCGACCGGCCTCGGGCGCAAGGTCGCGCGCGGCGCGCCGGTGCCGGTCGGCTTCGTCGCCGGCACGCGCTCGCGCGAGGTGCGGCAGTGCGGCCTGGGCGCGACGCGCCGGCTGGTCGGGCCCAACCTGCGCTTTATCGAGGGCGGCCACCTGTACCCGATGGAGCGCCCGCAGCAGACCGCGCAACTGGTGCGCGAACTGATCGGCGCGATGCGCGAGCAGGGGCGCTGAGCCGGCGTGCGGCGCATGCGCCGCAGCGTGGCCGCAGCAAGGCCTGCAGCGCGTTGGAGCCGGGCTGCTGTCACAATTTCCGGGTCGGCGGGGAACGGGCTCTCATGTATAATCCCGATTTCCCCGGCAAGCTCGGTTTATGACCAAATTCGTCTTCGTCACCGGTGGCGTCGTCTCTTCTCTCGGCAAGGGCATCGCTGCTGCCTCGCTCGCGGCCATTCTTGAGTCGCGCGGCCTCAAAGTCACCCTCCTCAAGCTCGATCCCTACATCAACGTCGATCCCGGCACGATGAGCCCCTTCCAGCATGGCGAGGTGTTTGTCACGGAAGACGGTGCGGAAACCGACCTCGATCTCGGCCACTACGAGCGTTTCGTCTCGGCCAAGATGCGCAAGTCGAACAACTTCACCACCGGCCAGATCTACGAATCGGTGATCCGCAAGGAGCGCCGCGGCGAATACCTGGGCAAGACCGTGCAGGTGATCCCGCATATCACCAACGAGATCCAGGCGTTCATCGAGAAGGGCGCGGCCGCGTCGCACGACGGCAAGGCCGACGTGGCGCTGGTCGAAATCGGCGGCACCGTGGGTGACATCGAGTCGCTGCCGTTCCTCGAAGCCGCGCGCCAGATGAGCCTGCGCATGGGCCGCAACCACTGCGCCTTCGTGCACCTGACGCTGGTGCCGTTCATTGCCAGCGCCGGTGAGCTGAAGACCAAGCCGACCCAGCACTCGGTGCAGAAGCTGCGCGAAATCGGTATCTCGCCGACCGCGCTGCTGTGCCGCGCCGACCGCCCGATCCCGGACGACGAGCGCGCCAAGATCTCGCTGTTCGCCAATATCCCGCAGGACGCCGTGATCTCGGTGTGGGATGCCGACAGCATCTACAAGATCCCGCAGATGCTCAACGAGCAGGGCCTGGACCGCCTGATCTGCGAGGAACTGCGCCTGGATCCGAAGCCGGCCGACCTGTCGATGTGGCAGAAGCTGGTCAACGCCCAGGAAAATCCCGAGCACGAAATCACCATCGGCATGGTCGGCAAGTATGTCGACCTGACCGAGTCGTACAAGTCGCTGATCGAGGCGCTGCGCCACGCCGGCATGCATACCGCCACGCGCGTCAACATCGAGTACATCGATTCCGAGGAACTGGAATCGGGCCACCTCGAAGTGCTGGCGCCGCTGGACGCGATCCTGGTGCCGGGCGGCTTCGGCAAGCGCGGCACCGAAGGCAAGATCCGCGCGATCCAGTACGCGCGCGAGAACAAGATTCCCTACCTGGGCATCTGCCTGGGCATGCAGCTGGCGGTGATCGAGTTTGCGCGCCACCTGGCCGGCATGGCCGATGCCAACTCGACCGAGTTCAACCTGGAAACCGAGCACCCGGTGGTCGCGCTGATCACCGAGTGGGTCGACCGCGAAGGCAAGGTCGAGCAGCGCTCGGCCGATTCCGACCTGGGCGGCACCATGCGCCTGGGCGCGCAGCGCGTGCCGGTCAAGGAAGGCACCAAGGCCCACGCCATCTACGGCGCCGAGGTCAACGAGCGCCACCGCCACCGCTACGAGGTCAACAACCACTACGTGCCGACGCTGGAAAAGGCCGGCATGGTGATCTCCGCGCGCACCCCGACCGAGAACCTGCCGGAAATGATGGAGCTGCCCGAGTCGATGCACCCGTGGTTCGTCGGCGTGCAGTTCCACCCGGAATTCACCTCGACCCCGCGCGACGGCCACCCGCTGTTCAAGGCCTACGTCGAAGCCGCGCTGGCCAGCCAGCAGCGCAAGGGCGCGTAAGGCCCGGCGCAAGCAGGAGAGACAGTCATGAAACTCTGTGGATTCGAGGCCGGCCTCGACCAGCCGTTCTTCCTGATCGCCGGTCCGTGCGTGATCGAGTCCGAGCAGATGGCGCTGGATACCGCGGGCGAACTCAAGGCCATCACCACCGGGCTCGGCATCCCGTTCATCTACAAGTCGTCGTTCGACAAGGCCAACCGCTCGTCGGGCAAGTCGTTCCGCGGCCTCGGCATGGAGAAGGGCCTCGAGATCCTGGCCCACGTCAAGCGCGAGATCGGCGTGCCGGTGCTGACCGACATCCACGAGATCGACGAGATCAAGCCGGTCGCCGCTGTGGTCGACGTGCTGCAGACGCCGGCGTTCCTGTGTCGCCAGACCGATTTCATCCGTGCCTGCGCGCAGAGCGGCAAGCCGGTGAATATCAAGAAGGGCCAGTTCCTGGCGCCGCACGACATGAAGAACGTGATCGACAAGGCGCGCGATGCCGCGCGCGAAGCCGGTCTGCCCGACGATGTCTTCATGGCCTGCGAGCGTGGCGTTTCGTTCGGCTACAACAACCTGGTGTCGGACATGCGCTCGCTGGCGATCATGCGCGAGACCGGCGCCCCGGTGGTGTTCGACGCCACCCACTCGGTGCAGCTGCCGGGCGGGCAGGGCACCAGCTCGGGCGGCCAGCGCGAATTCGTGCCGGTGCTGTCGCGTGCCGCGGTCGCCACCGGCGTCGCGGGCCTGTTCATGGAGACGCATCCGGACCCGAGCAAGGCCATGTCCGACGGCCCCAACGCGGTGCCGCTGTCGCGCATGAAGGAACTGCTGTCCGTGCTCAAGGAACTCGACACGCTGGTCAAGCGCGCCGGCTTCCTGGAAGACAACTTCGGCTGGCCGGCCTGCGCCTGAGCCCGCTCCGTTGGTCGCCGCCGCGCCGCTCACGGACGCCGGCGGTGACAAAGCATATCGAAAGACAATACAAAAAATCGGGAGATTCTCCATGGCCGCGGGCTTTATCATCGCCTACGTCGACGTGACCGACCCCCAGCAGTACGAAGAGTACAAGGTGCTTTCGAGCAAGGCCATGCAGATCCATGGCGCCGAGGTGCTGGTGCGCGGCGGCAAGACCGAGCCGCTCGAGGGCGACTGGGCGCCGACGCGCGTGGTGGTGCTGAAATTCCCCAGCTATGACGCCGCCAAGGCCTTCCACGATGGCGAGGCCTACCGCGCCGCGCGCAAGTCGCGCGAGCATGCGGCGAAGATGAATATGATCGTGGTCGAAGGCGCCGCCTGAGCCGGCAGGCGCCAGGCAGCCGTCATGCGCGCAGCGCCTGCGCCCATGACATGCGCCTGACACGTGCGCAGGTTGAAGTGATCAGCAGCAAGAATCAACAGTCAGAGAGGAATTCATGAGTGCAATCGTAGATATCATCGGTCGCGAGGTTCTCGACTCGCGCGGCAATCCCACGGTCGAGTGCGACGTGCTGCTGGAATCCGGCGTGATGGGCCGCGCCGCGGTGCCGTCGGGCGCGTCGACCGGTTCGCGCGAAGCCATCGAGCTGCGCGACGGCGACAAGGGCCGCTACCTGGGCAAGGGCGTGCTGAAGGCGGTCGAGCACATCAACACCGAGATCTCCGAAGCCATCATGGGCCTGGACGCCTCCGAGCAGGCCTTCCTGGACCGCACCCTGATCGACCTCGACGGCACCGAGAACAAGGGCCGCCTGGGCGCCAACGCCATGCTGGCAGTGTCGATGGCGGTGGCCAAGGCCGCCGCCGAGGAAGCCGGCCTGCCGCTGTACCGCTACTTCGGCGGTTCGGGTGCGATGCAGCTGCCGGTGCCGATGATGAACATCGTCAACGGCGGCGCGCATGCCAACAACAGCCTGGACATCCAGGAATTCATGGTCATGCCGGTGTCGCAGACCAGCTTCCGCGAAGCGCTGCGCTGCGGCGCCGAGATCTTCCACGCGCTGAAGAAGATCCTGGCCGACAAGGGCATGTCCACCGCGGTGGGCGACGAAGGCGGCTTTGCCCCGAATTTCTCTTCGAATGAAGAGTGCCTGAACACCATCGTGCAGGCCATCGAGAAGGCCGGCTACCGCGCCGGCGAGGACGTGCTGCTGGCGCTGGACTGCGCCGCCAGCGAGTTCTACCACGAGGCCGAAGGCGTGTACCAGCTGGAAGGCGAAGGCCTGAAGCTGAGCTCGACCCAGTTCGCCGACTACCTGGCCAACCTGTGCGACAAGTTCCCGATCGTGTCGATCGAGGACGGCATGGCCGAAGGCGACTGGGACGGCTGGAAGACCCTGACCGACAAGCTCGGCAAGCGCGTGCAGCTGGTCGGCGACGACCTGTTCGTCACCAACACCAAGATCCTGAAGGAAGGCATCGAGAAGGGCATCGGCAACTCGATCCTGATCAAGATCAACCAGATCGGCACCCTGACCGAGACCTTCGCCGCGATCGAGATGGCCAAGCGCGCCGGCTACACCGCCGTGATCTCGCACCGCTCGGGCGAAACCGAGGACAGCACCATCGCCGACATCGCCGTCGGCACCAACGCCGGCCAGATCAAGACCGGCTCGCTGTCGCGCTCGGACCGCATGGCCAAGTACAACCAGCTGCTGCGCATCGAGGAAGACCTGGGCGATATCGCCAGCTACCCGGGCAAGGGCGCGTTCTACAACCTGCGCTGAGCCCAACGGTTGTCGTCCCCGCGAAGGCGGGGACCCAGTGTCTTTATCCCCGAAGGGAACATGAAAGACGCTGGATTCCCGCCTCCGCGGGAATGACGTGCTGGATTCAAGAATGGCGGTGGCACGGAGAAGGTCCGGCCGCCGCCGTTTTTGTATCGAAATCTGCCTGGCAATTGCCTTCCCGGCGGAGTTCGCAGATCATTGTGCGGAAATTCCTGTCCGCCACCTTTCATGCGCCTGATTTCGCTGCTGTTGTTCGTGCTGCTGCTCGCCATCCAGTATCCGCTCTGGCTCGGCAAGGGCGGCTGGCTGCGCGTGTGGGACCTGAACCGCCAGCTGACCGAGCAGGGCGCCCGCAACCAGACGCTCAAGCTGCGCAACGCCAAGCTCGAAGGCGAAGTCGCCGACCTGCAGGACGGCACCGGCGCCATCGAGGAACGCGCCCGCTATGAGCTGGGCATGGTGCGCGAAGGCGAGGTCTTCGTGCAGTTCGTCGCGCCGGCGCCCAAGGTCAGCGCCACGCCGCCGCTGCCGCCGCCGTCGAATTCGGTCGCCGGCCGGGGCGGCCACTAAGGCGTTCACCGTGACTGCCGGCGGCTAGCTTCAACTTGCTTCAAGCCAGCCCGTAGCTCCCTCACCACCAGCCGTACGGATAGCCGCCCCAGCCCCAGCCGGGCATGCCGACGCTGACGCCGCCGCCCCAGCGGCCGCCTCCCCATCCCCCGTAATACAGGTTCCAGCTGGTGTTGGGATAGGCATAGGCCGCGCGCGCGGCCTCGACCTGCTGGTCCAGCGCGATCGCCGCGGCCTGGTCGCGCAGCACCTGCTGGTTGAGCGCGTCGAGCTTCTGCTTGTCTTCGGCGCTCAGCGGTGCCGGCGGCACCGCGTTGGGCGCCAGCCGCGCGGTGGGCGGCGAGCCATTGGCATCGCGCGGGATCTGCGCGCAGCCGGCGGCCAGCAGCAGCGCGCCGAGCGCGGCGCACGTTGCGGCGCCGCGCCACGCATAACGGGCGCGGCGGGCACGGCAGGCGAATTCAGGCAGGGGAGGGTTGGCTCGGGCGGACATGGCGGTTCTCAGGCTCGCTGACCGGCAGCTGGATGCTGCCATCGTACAGCCGTTGGACCGGGCGGCAACATCGATGTTTCCATCGCGCCGCGCGCCGGCATTCCCGCATCGTCCGCGCCGGTGCGGCAGCGCACGCAGGCGCTGCCGAAGGCGGATCAGTGGTGCTGGGTTGCGCCGGCGCCTGCGCCGGTGGCGACCGGCGTGGCCGAGAACAGCTGCGCGCAGTCGACCGGGTCGAACTCATAGCGCTGGCCGCAGAAGTCGCAGTGGATCTCGACATGGCCGCGCTCGGCGATGATGCTTTCGATCTCGGCCTGGCCCAGCGACTGCAGCATGCCGGCCACTTTCGGGCGCGAGCAGCTGCAGTAGAAATGCGGCGTCATCGGCTCAAACACGCGCAGGCCGGTGTCCTGCAGGTCTTCCCAGAACAGGCGGCGCAGCAGCGTGTCGGGCGTCTCGGCCAGCAGTTCCTCGGCCTTCAGCGTGGTGCCGAGCTGCACCGCGCGGTCCCAGGTGTCGAGGTCCTGCGCCCGGGCGTGGCCGGCCAGCGGCGCGCCGGTCTCGCCGACTTCGGCGGTGCCGCCGTAGGCCGGCAGCTTCTGCAGCAGCATGCCGGCGGCGACATGGTCGTCGGCGGCCAGCCACAGGCGCGTGTCGAGCTGCTCAGAAGCCTGCATGTAGTGCTCAAGCACGGCGCTGATCGAGCCCAGCGGGCCATGCGCGTCGGCCAGCGGTACGATGCCCTGGTACGGCTGCTGGCCCGGCAGCTTGTCCTTCGGGTCCAGCGTGATGGCAAAGCGGCCGTGGCCGTGGGCGTTGACCATCTGCGCCAGCGTGGCATCGTCGGCCAGCTGCGCGTCTTCGGCCAGCTTGGCGGTGGCGCGCATCGACAGGTCGGACAGGCATTCCACCACCAGCATGCGCACCGGGCCGTCGCCGTGCAGCTGCATCACCAGCGCCCCGTTGAACTTCAGGTTGGCCGACAGCAGCGCCGCGGCGGCCATCATCTCGCCCAGCAGCCGGCGCACCGGGGCAGGGTAGCTGTGGCGGCCGAGCACTTCTTGCCAGGTGGCTTCCATGCGCACCAGCTCGCCGCGCACGGGGGCCGCGTCGAACAGGAACTTCTGCAGGGTGTCGGGGGTGGTGGTATCGGTCACAATAATCGGTCGGGTTTCGGTAGAGGCTCGGCGGTCGTCAGCCGATCCGCTTGAGCTGTTGCTTGTACAGGGCCTGCCGCGTGGCGTAGGTCTCGGCGTTGCGGTACAGGTTGGCGACGTCGGCATCGGTCAGCTGGCGCACCACCTTGGCGGGCGCGCCCAGGATCAGCGAACGGTCCGGGAACACCTTGCCCTCGGTCACCACGGCGCCGGCACCCACCAGGCATTCCTTGCCGATCACGGCGCGGTTCAGCACCACGGCCTGGATCCCGATCAGCGAGCCTTCGCCCACGGTGCAGCCGTGCAGCATGGCCTGGTGGCCGATCGAGACCTTGTCGCCCAGCGTCAGCGGGCAACCCGGGTCGGTATGCAGCACCGAACCCTCCTGGATGTTGGTGTCCGCGCCGACCACGATCGGCTCGTTGTCGCCGCGGATCACGACACCGGGCCAGGCACTGGCGCGGGACTTGAGGGTCACGTTGCCGATGATGGTGGCTTCCGGGGCCACGTAGGCTTCGCTGTCGATACTGGGCTTGACGTCGCCGAGCTGGTAAAGCGCCATGAGGTCTCCTGCACGAATGGCTTTTGTTGAAGTGGGGGTTGCCGCCGGACTTTAAAGGGCCGGCGCGGGGGAACGGGGCGGCGCCACTGCGCGGCTGGCGCGGCAGGCGGGCGCCGGCCAGGCCCTACAATGGCGGCAGACCCGGATTTTACGCCCATGCCAGAAAAAACACCCGACGCCGCGCCGCCTGACCCGTCACTTTCGCCACGCCGGCAGGCGCTGGCGGTGCTGTGCCTGACGGATCCGCGCGACAAGGCCGTGGCGGCGCGCGCACTTTATCGCCACGTGATGACGTTGCCCGATGCCGCCCTGGCAGCGGGCGAGGCGATCCATGCCGAGGCCACCCACGCGATCCCGGGGCGGCCGGCGCGGCCGGTGCTGGTGGCGCCCCAGCACGTCGAGCGGCGCCGCTCGCTGCAGACTCCGGCCGGACGCGCGGCGATGATCCACGCGCTGTGCCATATCGAGTTCAATGCCATCAACCTGGCGCTGGACGCGGCCTGGCGCTTTGCCGGCATGCCGCCCGCGTATTACCGCGACTGGCTGCGCGTGGCCGATGAAGAGGCCTACCACTTCACGCTGCTGGCCGACCACCTCGGCACGCTCGGCGCCGCCTACGGCGATTTCCCGGCCCACAACAGCCTGTGGGAGATGACCGACAAGACCGCCGGCGACGTGCTCGCGCGCATGGCGCTGGTGCCGCGCACGCTCGAGGCGCGCGGGCTCGACGCCTCGCCGCCGGTGCGCGCGCGGCTGGCGGGCGCCGGCGACCACGCCGCCGCGGCCATCATCGACATCATCCTGCGCGACGAGGTCGGCCACGTCGCCATCGGCAACCATTGGTACCGCTGGCTGTGCGCGCAGCGCGGGCTCGATCCCGTCGCCACCTATGCGCAGCTGGCCGATCAGTACCGCGCGCCGAAGCTGCGCGGCCCCTTCAACCTCGAGGCGCGCCGCGCCGCGGGCTTCGACGAGGACGAGCTGGCCTGGCTCGAGGCATCGGCCGGCTAGGCCTGCCGTCCACCGATTCAGCGGTGCGACGGGAAGCCATGCTTGCGCGCCGACCAGACCGCCAGCCATGCTGCCGCGAGCAGCGCCACCAGCACGGGCGGGAATGCGCCGATGCCGAAGCCATCGAGCAGCAGCCCTCCGACGACACCGCCGCCGGCGATGGCGATGTTCCAGGCCGTGACCAGCATCGACTGCGCCACGTCCGCGGATTTGCCGGCGGTCGCCGCCAGCGCCGTCTGGAACAGCGTGGCGACGCCGCCAAAGCCCAGGCCCCAGGTAGCCGCGGCGGCATAGACCACCGCAGGGTGCGCGCCCGCGGCCGCAAGCGCCAGCACTGACAGCCCGAACAGCAGCGTGCTGGCCAGCGTCAGCAGCCGCAGCCACTTGTCGATCAGCACGCCGGTAATCCAGATGCCGCCGAGCGAGGCCACGCCGAACCCGAACAGGACCAGATCGAGCCGTGCCCCGGCGTTCGCCGCGCGCAGGAACGGCGCGATATAGGTGTAGAGGACGTTGTGCGCCAGCACGAAGGCGAGCGTCACGAACAGCACGGGACGGACGCCCGGCAGCGTGAACACGCGCGCGAGCGGCAGCCGCTGGCCGGCAGGCTGGCCGGCAAAATCCGGCACGCTGGCCAGCACCCAGGCAATCAGGCCCAACGTCATCGCGCTGATGATGCCGAAGCATGCCCGCCAGCCCAGAACGGCACCGAGGAAGGTCCCCGATGGCACACCCAGCGACAGGGCCAGGGGGATGCCGACCATGGCGACGGCAATGGCACGGCCCTTCATGTGATCGGGAACCATGCGCGCGGCATAGCCGGCCAGCAGCGCCCACAGCAAGCCGGCCGATACCCCCGCAACAAAGCGTGCAGCCATCGTCAGGACATAGTTGCCGGACCAGGCCGTCACGGCATTGGCGACGGCAAAGCCGGCGATGGCAAGCAGCAGCAGCGGCCGTCGCCGCAACCCTTGCGTGGCCGCCGTCAGCGGCATGGCGGCCACCAGCGAGCCGAAGGCGTAGATCGTGACGAGCTGGCCGGCAAGCGGCTCGGAGATGGCGAGGCCCTTGCCGATCTGGGGCAGCAGTCCCGCCGGCAAGGCCTCGGTCAGGACGGTGATAAAGCCGGCGACGGCAAGCGCAAGCAGGGCCGGAAGCGGTAGCGGCGCGGGTTGCGCGCCCTGGCGGGTATCGCCGGCAAGCGGGTTGGTGGCTGTGGTCATGTTGGCGCAATGGCGGAAGGTTATGAACGGGTCGACGGCCGCGACGCAGCCGCGAGCGACCATGGACGGCGTCACGCAGGTCGGCGGCAAACTGGCCTGACGTGCGCTCGTACCGACCCGCCCACGATAAGGAGGCCGCCATTAAAGAAAAAGTGGGCTACAGTTCCTTTTTCTCCGGAACTTTGTGTCCGTAATCGGGGGGCATCATGGACAGCCTCAGTGGCTTCGCGGTGTTTGTGCAGGTGGCCGAGAGCCGCAGTTTTGTCGCGGCGGGGCGCCTGCTGGGGGTGTCGGCTTCCGCCGTCGGCAAGAGCATCGCGCGGCTGGAACAACGGCTCGGCGTACGGCTGTTCCACCGCAGCACGCGCAGCGTCGCGCTGACCGCCGAAGGGGCGCTGTTCCTGGAGCGCAGCCGCCGCGTGCTGGCCGAGATCGAAGCGGCGGAGCTGGAACTGGCCGAGGCCACCGCAGCGCCGCGCGGCCGCCTGCGGGTGAGCCTGCCGCTGGTCAGTTCACTGGTGTTGCCCGTGCTCGGCGACTTTATGCGCGCGTATCCGGATATCGCGCTGGACCTGGATTTCACCGACCAACTGGTGGACGTGATCGAGGAGGGCTTCGATGCCGTGGTCCGGACCGGCGAGCCCGCCGACTCGCGCCTGTCGGCGCGCAGGCTGGGCGCGTTCCAGGCGATGCTGGTGGCATCGCCCGAATACCTGGCGCAGCGTGGCACGCCGAAGGTGCCTGCCGAGCTGGCGCGGCATGCTTGCCTGCATTACCGCTTTCCCCACACCGGCAAGCTCGAGCCATGGCCGCTGCGGCGCGCGCCAGGCGAGCCCGAGCCGGCGCTGCCGACATCGATGATCTGCAACAACATCGAGACGCGCCTGTGTTTTGCGCTGCGCGGCCTGGGCATTGCCTGCCTGCCGGATTTCGCCATCCAGCAGCAACTGGCCGATGGCAGCCTGTGCCAGGTACTGGCCGGCCACGTGGGGCCGGCCAAGGCCTTTCATGTGCTCTGGCCGGCGAGCAGGCATCCCTCGCCCAAGGTGCGGGCGCTGGTCGATTTCCTGAGCGCGCGGCTCTTTCCTGCCGACCAGGGCCGCGCCTAGCGGCTAGGCGCGCTTGCCCGCGCGCTCCTGCTCCAGCAGCCGCAATACCCGCCGCTGGATCTTGCCCGTGGTCGTCATCGGCAGCTGGTCGATGAATTCGATCGCCTTCGGGTATTCGTACGGTGCCAGCTGGCCGCGCACATGCGCCTGCAGTTCCGCGACCAGCGCCGCGTCGCCGTCGAACGAACGCGCCACCGACGGCGTCAGCACCACGAAGGCCTTGACCACCGCGCCGCGCTCCGGATCGGGCGACGGCACCACGGCGCAGTTGGACACCGCCGGATGCTTGAGCAGGCAGTTCTCGATCTCGCTCGGCCCGATGCGGTAGCCCGAGGACTTGAACACGTCGTCGGCGCGCCCCTGGTACCACAGGTAGCCGTCGGCATCGACGCGCGCCAGGTCGCCGGTGCGGCACCAGCGCAGGCCGTCGCGCTCGGTGTACTTGCCCGCGGTGGCGGCGTCGTTCTTCCAGTAGCCGAGGAAGAACACCGGGTCCGGATGCCCGGCGCTGTCGGTGGCGCACACCGCCACCTCGCCGTCCTCGCCCGGCGCGCAGGGGCGGCCTTCGTCGTCGATCACCTGCACGCGGTGGCCGGGGTAGGGGCGTCCCATCGAACCTGGCCGGGCCGGCCAGCCCAGCCGTGCGTCGTCGTTCTGCGCGGTGCAGTTGCCGACGATGTAGTTGATCTCGGTCTGGCCGAACATCTCGTTGACCAGCACGCCGAGCGCGTCGCGGCACCAGCCGAACACGGTCTCGCCCACCGCCTCGCCGGCGCTCATCAGCGCGCGCAGGCGGATGTCGTAGTGCCGGCGCGGCTCGGGGCAGGCCTTCATCATCTGCTTGAGCGCGGTCGGGAACAGGAAGGTGTTGGTGACGGCATAGCGCTCCAGCAGCTCGAAGGCACGCTCGGCGGAAAAGCGCCCCTGGTAGCCGACGATCGGCTTGCCGAAATACAGCGCCGGCATCAGCGCGTCCCACAGGCCGCCGGTCCAGGCCCAGTCGGCCGGGCTCCAGAACACGTCGTCGTGCTGCGGATACCAGTTCTGCGAGCAGACGAAGCCGGTCAGGTTGCCGATCAGCGCGCGGTGCGGGATCAGTGCGCCCTTGGGCGGGCCGGTGGTGCCGCTGGTATAGATCAGCACCGCGGCCTCGTCGGCCTTGGTCTGCTCGGCGACGAAGGTGGGCAGCTGCGCCGCGAGCAGCAGGTCCCAGTCATGGTCGCCGCGGCCGCGGGCGTCGCCGGCGGCGATCACGGTGGCCAGCGTCGGGCATTCGGGGCGCGCCGCCAGCAGGTTGTCGATCGAGGTCTCGTCGGCGATCGCCACGCCGGCTTCGCTGTGCGCGATGCGGTAGGCCAGCGCCTCGGGCCCGAACAGCATCGACAGCGGCATGGCGATGGCGCCCAGCTGGTAGATCGCCATATGTGCGATCACGGTCTCGATGCGCTGCGGCATCACGATCGCGACGCGGTCGCCGCGGGCCACGCCCAGCGCGCGCAGCGCCGCCGACAAGCGGTTGGCCTCGGCCTGGATATAGGCAAAGCTGTGCGCGTTGCGGCGGCCGTCCTCGTGCTCGGTATAGACCGCGATGCGGTCCATGCTGGCGGGGTCGCGGGCCCAGCGGCCGCAGCAGGCTTCGGCGATGTTGAACTGCGCCGGAATCTCCCAGCGGAACGATTCGTACAGGGCGCGGTAGTCGTCGCGCCGGCTTGCCGGCAAGGCAGCTGCGGCCATTCAGGGTCTCCGTTGGGATCCGCCCGTGCACCCGCAAACGGCCAGCGGCGCTGGCGGCCGCTGCCGCTATAATGCGCACAAGCGAACGATCGTTCTATTTTGTCGTGGCTTCCCCGCCAACCCCCGCGGCGGGCAAGACCCCGACGCAAGGGTGGAGACAATGACAATCAAGGAAACCTCGCGGTCTGAATTTATCACGGTGCGCGGGCTGCGCTACCACGTGCGCCACTGGGGCACGCCCGGCGCGCGCAAGCTGTTCATGCTGCATGGGTGGATGGACGTGGCCGCGTCGTTCCAGTTCCTGGTCGACCACCTGCGCGGCGGCTGGCATGTGATCGCACCCGACTGGCGCGGCTTCGGCGCGACCGACTGGCCCACGCGCTACCCCGGCACGCAGTCGTACTGGTTTGCCGATTACCTCGCCGACCTAGAGGCCCTGCTCGACCACTATGCGCCTGACGGGCAGGTCGACCTGGTCGGCCACAGCATGGGCGCCAACGTGATCTGCCTGTATGCCGGCATCCGCCCGCAGCGCGTGCGCCGCGTGGTGGACCTGGAGGGCTTCGGCATGACCGCGACGCGGCCGGAGCAGGCACCCCGGCGCTACGCGCGCTGGCTCGACGAAGTGCGCGCCGGCACCGAGCTGAAGACCTACGACAGCCTCGACGGCGTGGCCGCGCGCCTGCAGAAGACCAACCCGCGCCTGCCGGACGAGCGCGCCGCGTTCCTGGCCGCGCACTGGTCGCGCCGCAACGCCGAGGGCCGCTGGGAGATCCTGGGCGATCCCGCCCACAAGCTGGTCAACCCGATGCTGTACCGGCTCGATGAAGTGATGGCGGTGTGGGAGCAGGTCACCGCGCCGGTGCTGCACGTGGAAGCGCGCGATTCGGAGACGCTGCGGCATATCGCCCACAAGCAGGCCATCGACGAATTCAGGCAGCGCTTCCGCGCCTTCCGCGACTTCCGCGAGGCGGTGGTCGAGGACGCCGGCCACATGCTGCACCACGACCAGCCCGCGGCCGTGGCGGAGCTGGTGGAATCGTTCTGCGCCGGCAGGTGATGCCCGCGCCTGCGGCAGTGCAGGCTTCAGGCGTGGGTGAGCTTTTCCTTCAGCGCGGCGTTGTTGCTGGTGTGCAAGTGCACCAGCGCCTTTTCCGGGAACGCGTAGTGGTAGGCGCGGCGCAATGCCAGCGCGGCCTCGTGGAAACCTGACAGGATCAGCTTCTGCTTGTTGGGGTAGAACGCGATATCGCCGGCGGCGAAGATGCCGCGGCGCGAGCTTTCGTAGGTGGTGGTGTCGACCAGGATGCGGCCGGCGCGCATATCCATATCCCACTGCGCGATCGGGCCGGGCTCGGACACCAGGCCGTACAGCGCCACCAGTTCCTCGGCGGGCAGCACGGTGCTGCCGTCGCGGGTACGGACTTCGACTTCGCTGAGCCCGCCATCCGGGCCTTCGGTGCGCAGTGCGCCCAGCATGCCGACCACGAAATCCATCTCGCCCGCGGCCACCGCGCGGCGCATCTCGGCGACGGTGCCGTCGGCGGCGCGGAAGCCCTCGCGCCGGTGCAGCAGCGTCACGCGCGCGGCGACCTTGCGCAGCGCCAGCGCCCAGTCCAGCGCCGAGTCGCCGCCGCCGGCGACCACCACCCGCTTGCCGGCGAAGTGCGAGACATCGCGCACCGCGTAGTGCACGTGGCGGCCCTCCAGCGCCGGCGCCTCGGGCAGCGACACGCGCTGCGGCGCGAACGCGCCCGCGCCGGCGCAGACCAGCACCGCGGCGACATCGAAGCGCTTGCCGCCGTCGGTCGTCACCAGCAGGCGCTCGTGCCCGGCATGGCCTTGCGGCGCTGCCGGCGCCGGGATTTCGGCGACGCTTTCGGCGCGCTGGCCGAAGTGCATCGGGAAGTCGAACGGCGCGCATTGCTCCAGCAACCGGTCTACCAGGTCCTGCGCCAGGCATCCCGGCACGGCGGGAATGTCGTAGATCGGCTTTTCCGGATACAGCTCGGTGCACTGGCCGCCGGCGCGGTCGAGCACATCGATCAGTTCACATTTCAGGCCGAGCACGCCGGCCTGGAACGCGGCGAACAGGCCGACCGGGCCGGCACCGACGATCAGGACATCGGTCGTGGTGACCGGGGCGGCGGCGGGAGCGGTGGCTGGGGTAGCGGTGGACATGGGGCAGGGCAGGCACGCCAGGTGCCCGCGAATCGACGATGCAAAGCCCGACTATACCCCGCGGCCGCCGCCTTTCCGCCGACGCCAGCGTTGCCGGCATGGCTATGCGCGGTAGGCCGCGGGCGCCGACGCCGCGCAGGCGAGGGGCGACGGGAGTAGAATTGCCACCATGCAAAACGCCCACGCCATCAATGCCGACCTGCATTGCCATTCCACCGTTTCCGACGGCACGCTCGCGCCGCGCGCCGTGGCGCAACTCGCCCGCGACGCGGGGGTTGCGTTCTGGGCGCTGACCGACCACGACGAGCTGGGCGGGCAGGCCGAGGCACGCGCCGCCGCCGAGGAATTCGGCATGCGCTATGTGCCGGGCGTCGAGATCTCGGTGACCTGGGCCGGGCAGACCGTGCATATCGTCGGGCTGCAGATCGACCCGTTCTGTCCGGAACTGATCGATGGCCTGACCGAGACCCGTTCGGGCCGCGCGCGACGCGCGCGCGATATCGCCGAGGCGCTGGCCAGGGTGGGCATCGATGGTGCCTATGAAGGCGCGCTGCAATACGTGGGCAACCCGGACCTGATCTCGCGCACGCATTTCGCGCGCTGGCTGGTCGACCAGGGCCGCTGCGCCAGCATCGGCGATGTCTTCAGCGAGTACCTGTCGGAGGGGCGCCCGGGCTATGTCGGCCACCGCTGGGCCAGCCTGGCCGAAGCGGTGGGCTGGATCCGCACCGCCGGCGGCATCGCGGTGATGGCGCACCCGGGCCGCTACCACTACACCGACACCCAGCACGACGCGCTGTTCGATGAATTCACGGCGCTGGGCGGCGGCGCGGTCGAGGTGGTGACCGGCAGCCATACCCCGGACCAGTACCGCCGCTACGCCGAGGTGGCGCGGCACTACGGGCTGCTGGCTTCGCGCGGCACGGATTTCCACGGGCCCGGCGAGGGCCGGGTGGAACTCGGCACGCTGCCGCCGCTGCCGCCCACGGTCACGCCGGTCTGGCACGACTGGTAGGCACCTCGCCTGGCCGGGGCCAGCCCCCGGATGCCGCTCCGTTCCATCCGACTCCGCCCCCTGGCCCATGTCCCAGTACTTCGAGATCCATCCGCTCAACCCGCAGTCGCGCCTGCTCAAGCAGGCCGCCCAGATCCTGCAGAAGGGCGGGCTGGTCGCGCTGCCCACCGACTCCAGCTATGCGCTGGCGTGCCGGCTCGACGACAAGGCCGCGGTCGAGCGCCTGCGCCGGCTGCGCGGCATCGACGACCGCCACCACCTGACGCTGATGTGCCGCGACCTGTCCGAGCTCGGCAACTTTGCCCGCGTCGACAACCGCCAGTACCGCTGGCTCAAGGGCGCCACGCCGGGCCCGTACGTGTTCATCCTGGAGGCGACCAAGGAAGTGCCGCGGCGGCTGTCGCACCCGGCGCGCAAGACCATCGGGGTGCGCGTGCCCGACCACGCCATCCCGCTTGCGCTGCTGGGCGAAACCGGCGAGCCGCTGATCTCGGCGACGCTGCAGCTGCCGGGCGACGACGAACCGCTCAACGACCCGGCGCAGATCCGGGCGCGGCTGGAGAAACAGCTCGACCTGGTGGTGGACGGCGGGCCGGCCCCCGCGCAGCCGACCACGGTGATCGACCTGACCGGCGGCGAGCCGGAACTGGTGCGCGCCGGCCGCGGCGACATCGCCCGCTTCGGCCTCTGACCCGCGGCGCCGCCGGGGCTTCGGCCGGGTGCACCAGCGTGCGCCCGGGCGCCGGCGGGCCGCTACAATAGCGCTCATGGATTCCTCCCTTATCCAGACCTTCGCGGTCTATGCCCTGCCGGTGCTGTTCGCCATCACGCTGCACGAGGCCTCGCACGGCTATGTGGCCAAGCTGTTCGGCGACAGCACCGCCTATGCGCTCGGGCGCGTCAGCCTGAACCCGATCCGCCATATCGACCCGATCGGCACCATCGCCGTGCCGCTGCTGCTGTACATCATGACCAGCGGCCAGTTCGTGTTCGGCTACGCCAAGCCGGTGCCGGTGGTGTTCGAGCGCCTGCGCAACCCGCGCTGGCACGGCATGTGGGTGGCGCTGGCGGGCCCGGCCAGCAACGTGGTGCAGGCCTTCGTGTGGGTGCTGCTGGCGATCGGCCTGACCTGGGGCGGCGTGCGCGAGCCGTTTTTCGGCGAGATGGCCTTGGCCGGCGTACGCGTCAACCTGGTGGTGGCGGCCTTCAACCTGTTCCCGGTGCCGCCGCTGGATGGCGGCCGCGTGCTGACCGCACTGCTGCCGCAGGGCATTGCACGCGCGGTGTCGCGCATCGAGCCGTACGGCATTTTCGTGGTGCTGGCGCTGGTGGCCGCGGGGGTGATCACCACCATCTGGATGACGCCGGTGGTCAATGTGCTGATGTCGCTGATCGAGCTGCTGCTGCGCCCGATCGTGCTGCTGCTCAATTGACGGGGGCTGCCATGACGCTGTCGCATGCCGGCCTTGCCGCGCCCTCGGCCTGGGTCACGCGCTGGGCCCATCTGCTGCGCCCGGGCGCGCGGGTGCTGGACCTGGCCTGCGGCGGCGGCCGCCATGCCGCCTGGCTGGCCGCGCGCGGCCACCAGGTGCTGGCGGTCGACCGCGATGCCGATGCCATCGCCGGCCTGCCCGCCGAAGTCACCGCGCGCGTGGCCGACCTGGAGCAGGGGGACTGGCCGCTGGCCGGCGAAGCGCCGTTCGACGCCATCGTCGTCACCAACTACCTGCACCGGCCGCTGTGGCCGCACCTGGCGGCCGCGCTGGCGCCGGGCGGGTGCTGGATCTATGAGACCTTCGCCGCCGGCAACGAGACCGTGGGCAAGCCGTCGCGGCCGGATTTCCTGCTGCGCCCCGGCGAGCTGCTCGAGGTCGCGCGCGCCCATGGCCTGCGCGTGGTGGCCTACGAGGATGGCGTGGTCGAAGTGCCGAAAACAGCCTTCGTGCAGCGCCTATGTGCGGTGCGCGAGGCGGCGCCGGCGGCCGGTGCGGCCGGGCCGCCACGCTACCGGCTCGATCCCTGAGCGGGGCGCTGCGCTGTCCGCGCAAACGGCGCCGCATGCGTTGAAACAGTTGGTATCAACCCCTGTCCGGGCAGCGGTCGAAGCGGCCTGCGGTTCCGGTACAATCCCGTTATTCGCATCCCGAATTCCCTAACGTTATGACACAGATTACCGGCAGCATCGTTGCCATCGTCACCCCGATGCAAGAGGACGGCAGCCTGGACTTCCCGGCCCTGCGCGCACTGGTCGACTGGCACGTTGCCGAAGGCACCGACGCCATCGTGATCGTGGGCACCACCGGCGAGTCCCCGACGGTGACCGTCGAGGAGCACTGCGAACTGATCCGCGTTGCCGTTGAGCAGGCCGGCAAGCGCATCCCGATCATCGCCGGGACCGGCGGCAATTCCACCAAGGAAGCGATCGAGCTGACCGCCTTCGCCAAGAAGGTCGGCGCCGATGCCTCGCTGCAGGTCGTGCCGTACTACAACAAGCCGACCCAGGAAGGCATGTACCGGCATTTCCGCACCATCGCCGAGGCGGTGGACCTGCCGGTGCTGCTGTATAACGTCCCCGGCCGCACGGTCGCGGACATGAGCAACGAGACCATCCTGCGCCTGGCGCAGGTGCCGGGCATCGTCGGCGTCAAGGAAGCGACCGGCAACATCGACCGTGCCGCCCAGCTGATCAAGGGCGCGCCGGAAGGCTTCGCCATCTACAGCGGCGACGATCCCACCGCGGTGGCGCTGATCCTGCTGGGCGGCCACGGCAATATCTCGGTGACCGCGAACGTGGCGCCGCGCAAGATGCACGAGATGTGCGCGGCGGCACTGAAGGGCGACGTCGTGACCGCGCGCCGCCTGCATATGGAACTGATCGGGCTGAACCAGGCCATGTTCATCGAAGCCAATCCGATCCCGGTCAAGTGGGCGCTCCAGCAGATGGGCAAGATGGCAGGCGGTATCCGCCTGCCGCTGACCCCGCTGTCCGAGGGCAACCACGACTACGTACGCAAGGCACTGGCCGCCGCCGGCCTGCTGGCCTGATTCTCCGCGGCGTCCTGCTGTCCGCCTAATCTACTAGGATTGCGTGTCAATGAAACTGAAGCTTAACCGCCGCGGCGCGACGCAAGTCCGCCGCGCCGCCCTGGTCGTGCCCGTGCTTGCTGCTGGTGTACTGACTGGCTGCAGCAGCATCAACGAGGCCATGCAGCCCGACAAGATCGACTACAAATCGTCGGCGTCGAAGCGCACGCCCACGCTGGACGTGCCGCCCGACCTGACCAAGCTGGAAGGCGACCGCCGTTATTCGGTGCCCGATGCCAACGGCACCTCGACGCTGTCGACCTACAGCCAGGCCACCAAGGTGCGCGAGCAATCGCCGACCGAGAACGTGCTGCCGTCGGCGCAGGGCATCCGCATGGAGCGCGACGGCAACCAGCGCTGGCTGGTGATCAGCAACGGCATGCGCGGCGACCAGCTGTGGCAGCAACTGCGCGGCTTCTGGCAGGAAAGCGGTTTCCTGCTGGTGCAGGACTCGCCCGAGACCGGCATCATGGAAACCGACTGGGCCGAGAACCGCGCCAAGATCCCGCAGGACATCATCCGCAACACCATCGGCAAGGTGTTCGACGGCCTGTACTCGACCTCCGAGCGCGACAAGTTCCGTACCCGCGTCGAGCGCGCGCAGAACGGCACGCTGGAAGTCTTCATCAGCCACCGCGGCGCGCAGGAACAGCTGACCGGCATCGACAAGTCGAGCACGGTGTGGACCCCGCGCCCGGCCGATCCCGAACTGGAAGCCGAATTCCTGTCGCGCCTGGCGCAGCGCCTGGGCGTGCAGAAGGAGCAGGCCGACCGCATGGCCAAGAACCCGACGCCGGCCGGCAATTCCGCCGCGGCGGCGGGCGCTGCCGCCGGCACCGCGGCCGCCGCTGGTGCCGCTGCCGGCGCCGCCGCCGGCGCTGAAGGTGCCGCGCCGAACAAGTCGTACCTGGCCCAGGTCAACGGCGCCCCGGCGCTGCAGCTGCCCGAGCCGTTCGATCGCGCCTGGCGCTCGGTAGGGTTGTCGCTGGACCGCGTCAACTTTACCGTCGAAGACCGCGACCGCGCGCAAGGGCTGTACTACGTGCGCTATGTCGACCCGCGCAACACGGTCGACAACCGCGGCTTCTTCTCCAAGCTGTTCACCAAGCCGGACGATCCCAAGACCGCCAAGAAGTACCGCGTCTCGCTCAAGGGCACGGGCAGCGGCACGCTGGTGACGGTGCTCAACGACGCCGGCCAGCCCGAGAACGGCGAAGTCGGCAAACGCATCCTGTCGCTGCTCGACGAGCAACTGCACTGAGCCGGCGCATGAGTGCTGGCTTGCCAGCCGGCCGTCCTGGCCGGTGCCTGGCGGGGAGGGCGCGGCCATGATGCGCTTCGCCTTCCTCGGCAGCGGCAGCGAGGGCAACTCGCTGCTGATCGAATCCCGCGAACACACCACCACCACCCGCGTGCTGCTGGACTGCGGCTTCGGCATCCGCGAGACCGCCCGGCGCCTGGAGCGCCTGGGCGTCACGCCGGACCAGCTCGACGCCGTGCTGGTCACGCACGAGCATGGCGACCATGTCGGTTCGGCCTATGCCTTTGCCGCGCGCCATCGCCTGACGGTCTATACCAGCCACGGCACCTGGCTGGCCACCTCGCGCCTGCGCGGCGCCGACGTGGCCGACGTGCGGGTTTGCTGTGCCGACCACGGCTTCGCCATCGGCGGCCTGCAGGTGCTGCCCTACACCGTGCCGCACGATGCGCGCGAGCCGGTGCAGTTCGTGCTGTCGGACGGGCAGGCGCGTCTGGGCGTGCTGACCGATGCGGGCATGGAAACGCCTTACGTGACCGCGCGCCTGGCGGGCGTCGATGCGCTGGTGCTCGAATGCAACCATGACCGCGAGATGCTGCGCAATTCGGTCTATCCGGCCTCGCTCAAGCGGCGCATCGGCGGCGACTTCGGCCACCTGGCCAATGAAGTGGCGGCCAGCATCCTGGCGCAGGTCGCCCATGACCGGCTGAACCGCGTGGTGGCGGCCCACCTGAGCAAGCAGAACAACACGCGCGAGCTGGCCACCGGTGCGCTGGCGGCGGCGCTGGGCGCCAGGCCGAGCGAAGTGCTGGTGGCGGATCAGGAAGAAGGCCTGGCGTGGCAGGCGGTGCGGGCCTGAGCCCGGCCGAACGGAGGCAGGGGGGTACGGGGCCGCGCGAGGGCGCGCCCCAAAAACAAAAACCGGCCCGAAGGCCGGTTTTTTTATCGGTCAGGAACCGATTACTGCTTGGCGGCCGGAGCCGAAGCGTCAGCAGCCGGAGCCGAGGCGTCAGCAGCCGGGGCCGAAGCAGCGTCAGCAGCCGGAGCGGCCGGGGCTTCAGCAGCCGGAGCCGAAGCTTCAGCAGCCGGAGCGGTAGCAGCCGGAGCAGCCGTGTCAGCGGCCGGGGCGGCAGCTTCTTCCTTCTTGCCGCAAGCAGCGAGAGCAACAGCGGCCAGCAGCGATGCGATCAGGAGAGACTTCTTCATTGTTCGTCCTTTAACTTGTAATAACGAAAAACAGGCGATGAATAATTACCGGTAATTATCGCTCTTGAACTGCAAAATTAGGCCCTCCCGGGTGCCGACATATGCAGTGGTCCACAGTACTAGCCAGCCAACAATTATATCCGCGTTTTCCCGGCTTGTGTAGCGCCGAAATTTGCTGATTCGCAATGTTACGCATTATTACAGCCGCGGCCCCAATTGCAACCATCCTTCCAGGGTCCAGTGATGGAATGTTTCCATCAGATCGGGCAGTTCGGCACAGTTTCCAACCTCCTGCGCGCTGAGCTGCCGATTATCGGCCAACTTCTTCAGCCACGGCATCAATTCGGCCGGCGGCTCGTAGGCTTCTCCATTCAGGAAGAAATTGGCGCGGTCGTAAAGCGCAATCGACGCCGGCGCCAGCACCACCCCATGCCGGGACGCCAGTGTCGCATAACGGCGCAACGGCAGGTCAGCGATCTCTGCAAATTCAACGCCAGGCTTGGGCTCGGACAGATGGCTGCCGAGGAATTCCGACACCATCTGGCTGTTCCATTGCAGTGCCTTGAGCCGTTCCGCCACTGCCTTGGCCATGCCGGCCGGCAATTGCGCGGGACGCGTGGCGGCGCGCTCGCCGGCCTCGGCATAACGGCCGCCGAGCTCTTCGTTGTCTTCCACCGTTTCCGACAGCCACGCCAGGAAGTGCCCGGCCAATTCGCGATACGCGGGCGCGCGGAAACCGATCGAGCAGGTCATGCATTCGCCCTCGGCAATACCATCGTGCGCATATTGCGGCGGCAGGTACAGCATGTCGCCGGGTTCCAGCACCCATTCCTGTTCCGCGCTGAAGTTGGCAAGAATCTTCAGCGGCATGTCGGGGATCAGCTCGAGGCTGGTCTGTGACGAAATGCGCCAGCGGCGCCGGCCCGAGACTTGCAGCAGGAACACGTCATACGAGTCGAAGTGCGGGCCCACGCCGCCGCCGTCGGTGGCATAGCTGATCATCACGTCGTCGAGGCGCGCGTCGGGCACGAAGCGGAAGCGGCCCATCAGTTCCGCGGCGGCGGCATCGTGCAGGTTGACGCCCTGCACCAGCAGGGTCCACTGGCGGGTCTTGACGCCGGGCAGGTTTTCGCGCGCAAATGGACCATGCGCGAGCTTCCAGCGGTTGCGGAAGTGCGTCACCAGGCGCGATTCGACATCGTCGCGATCGGCGAGATCGAAAAGCGCATCGCGCGACACCGGCGGCACAATTCCCGGCACCGCCTGTCGAATGAGCAAGGGCTTGCGATGCCAGACATCCCGCATGAATGCAGCAGGCGTCATGCCACCAAGCAGGTCGAGCGGAGTGTCTGGATCGACGGGGCCAGGGGGCAGGGCCTGCGCGTATAATGCGGAATCGTTCATGGAGTCAAGAATTGAAAATCGCTAAGAACACGGTGGTGTCCGTGATGTACAAGCTATCGGACGCGCAAGGCAATCTGATCGAGGAGTCAGATGAAGCCATGGTCTATTTGCACGGCGGCTATGATGGCACGTTCCCCAAGATCGAGGAAGCGCTCGACGGCCATGACACCGGCTTCGAGACCCAGCTGCAGCTGGAGCCGGAAGACGCGTTCGGCGATTACGATGCCGACCTGGTGAAGGTCGAGCCGCGCAACCGCTTCCCCGAGCCGCTCGAAGTCGGCATGCAGTTCGAAGGCATGCCCGAGGACGGCGACGAAGAAGACTCCGTCATCTACACCGTGACCGACGTGGCCGAGGACAAGGTCGTGCTGGACGGCAACCATCCGCTGGCCGGCATGGCGCTGCGCTTCTGGCTGAAGGTCTCCGAAGTGCGCGAAGCCACCGCCGAGGAAGTCGAGCACGGCCACGCCCACGGCGCCTCGGGCGTTGAAGTGGTGGACGAAGACGAGGACGACGATACCCCGCGCACGCTGCACTGAGCTTTCGCTTGCAGTGCTGTCACCAGGAAGCCGGCCGTTGCCGGCTTCTTTGCTTTGGGTGCGTTGCTTTGGGTGCGTTGCTTTGGGTGCGTTGCTTTGGGCGCGCCCGTCAGTTCGGCGCCGGGGCATCCTTCAGCACCACCGCGAACGGCGACGCCGCGGCGGGCGTGATCACCAGCTCGGCCCATTGCGAGATCGAGCTGGCCGGCAGCGACACGCGCGTGAAGTTCTGCAGCACCTTGCCCCCCGCGTCGCGCAGCGGCTTGTCGATGCCGAAGCCGCTGTCGGCGCCGCTGCCGGCGGCGTGCACCAGCAGCACCTGGCCGTTGAAGCGCGCGCTCAGGTCGCGCAGCTGCCGCTTGAATTCCAGGTAGCCGTCGCGCGTGCGGTGACGCATGAAGCCGTCGAGCAGCGTGGGCCGTCCCTTCTTTTCCCAGCCGTTGGCGAAATGCGGATCGGCATGGGCCACCACCACGATGCCATTCAGGTCGCGCTGGCGCGCCACCGAGAACGCCCGCGCCAGCCACTGCCGGTTGGCTTCGCGCCGGTCCTCGAATTCGCTGTTGCGGCCGCCTTCGTCGCGGTAGTGGTTGTTGTCGCCCGGCACGTTCAGGCCGACGATCAGCACGTCGCCGACACTGAGGCGCATGTTCTCGCGGAAGCTGCGGAACAGCGCCTGGTCCGATTGCCGCACCAGCGGCCGCGTCTGACGGCCGAGCGTGGCATCTTCCGGAAAGAACAGTTCGCGCAGCCGGCTCAGCCGCTCGACCGGGTCGAAGCTGCCGTTGACCGACAGCCGGCATTCGGACCAGTCGGTTTCGCCCGGCACATAGACCAGCGGCAGCGGCGACTGGCTCAGCAGCTGCTGGCGGCTGCTGAGCACGGCGTCGCTGCATGACTCCGTATCGCCCTTGATGCCGCCGGCATGGATCACCAGGTTCAGCTTGCGCTCGGCGAAGTGGTCGAGCAGCGTCGCCAGATTGGCTTCCGCGGCGGGCCATTGCGGCAGGTCCGCGATCAGCGCGACGCGCACTACCTGCGGCCTGGCCGGTGCCCGCGCCGCCAGCGCGTGCGGCGCGGCAGCCGCCATCGCGGCCAGGCACAGCCATGGCAGCAGCAGGGTCGGCAGGGCCCGGCGCAGCGCCTTCATGCTGTATCGGCTGTATCGACCGTATCGACCGTATCGACCACCGCGCCAGCCAATGCCTTGAGCCGGTACAGCGCCTCCAGCGCCGCGCGCGGCGTCAGCGTGTCCGGATCGAGATCGGCAAGCGCGTCGATCACGGCCTCCTGCTCGGGCGCCATTGCAGGGGCGGCGGCCGTCGCGGCGGCGTCGTCCCAGGCCTCGTCGCCGTCGGGCGTCGGCGGCGCGGCGAACAGGTCGAGCTGCGGCGTGGGCGTGGCGTCGGCGGATTGCTGCTCCAGCCAGGCCAGGTGCTTGCGCGCGGCGCGGATCACCGGCTGCGGCACGCCGGCCAGTTGCGCCACCTGCAGGCCGTAGCTCTGGCTGGCCGGGCCGTCCTGCACCGCGTGCAGGAACACGATGCCATCGCCATGCTCGACCGCCGACAGGTGCACGTTGGCCGCCTGCGGGAACTCCTGCGGCAGCTGCGTCAGTTCGAAGTAATGCGTGGCGAACAGGGTATGGCTGCGGTTGTGCGACAGCAGGTGGCGCGCGATCGCCCACGCCAGCGCCAGGCCGTCGAAGGTCGAGGTGCCGCGGCCGATCTCGTCCATCAGCACCAGCGATGCCGGGGTGGCGTGATGCAGGATGCCGGCGGCCTCGGTCATCTCGACCATGAAGGTCGAGCGCCCGCCGGCCAGGTCGTCGGCGGCGCCGATGCGGGTGAAAATGCGGTCGATCGGCCCGATCACCGCCCGCCGCGCCGGCACATAGGCGCCGACACAGGCCAGCAGCACGATCAGCGCGGTCTGGCGCATGAAGGTCGATTTGCCGCCCATGTTCGGGCCGGTGATCAGCAACAGCTTGCGCGCCTCGTTGAGCTGGCAGTCGTTGGCGATAAACGCCACCGACTCCGCCGCGAGCTGGCCCTCGACCACCGGATGGCGGCCCTGCACGATATCGACCACGTTCTCGGCGACGCGCTCGGGCGCCGACCAGTCCAGCGTCTGCGCGCGCTCGGCCAGTGCCGCCAGCACGTCCAGCCGCGCCAGCGCGGCGGCGACGCGCTGCAGTTCGCCGATATGCGGCAGCAGTGCCTGCAGCAGGCCATCGTAGAGCTGCTTCTCGCGCGCCAGCGCGCGGTCCTGCGCCGACAGCGCCTTGTCCTCGAAGGCCTTGAGCTCGGGTGTGATGTAGCGCTCGGCGTTCTTCAGGGTCTGGCGGCGGCGGTAGTCGTCGGGCACCTTGTCGGCCTGGCCGTTGGTGACCTCGATATAGAAGCCGTGCACGCGGTTGAACTCGACGCGCAGGTTGGCAATGCCGGTGCGCGCGCGCTCGCGCGCTTCCAGGTCGATCAGGAACTGGCCGCAGTTCTCGGAGATATCGCGCAGCTCGTCGAGCTCGGTATCGAAGCCGCGCGCGATCACGCCGCCGTCGCGCACCACGGTGGCGGGCTCTTCGGCCACCGCGCGCACCAGCAGGTCCAGGCAGTCATGCGGCACGGCCAGGTCCTGCACGGTCTGCGCCAGCAGCAGGCTGCCCTGGTCGCCGTGCAGGCAGGCCTGCACCTCGGGCAGCGCGCGCAGCGTGTCGCGCAGCGACGACAGGTCGCGCGGGCGCGCATTGAGCAGCGCGAGGCGCGAGGTGATGCGCTCGACGTCGGCGAGCCGGCGCAGCGCCCCGCGCAGCGCGTCGGTGCCCTGGTCGATCAGCACGCCGATGGCCTGCTGGCGCGCCTGCGGCAGCGCCGGGTCGCGCAGCGGGTGGTGCAGCCAGTGGCGCAGCGCGCGGCTGCCCATGGCGGTGCAGCAGGTGTCCAGCAGCGAGAACAGCGTCGGCGACTCGCCGCCGCGCAGGGTTTCGGTCAGTTCCAGGTTGCGCCGCGTGGCGGAATCCAGTCCGACATATTCGGATTCGCGTTCGACCTTGACGCCCTGCACATGGCGCAGCGACTGGCCCTGCGTGGTGGCGGCGTAGTTCAGCAGCGCGCCCGCCGCGCCCAGCGCGGCGCCCAGCCCGGCACAGCCGAACGGGTCCAGGCTGGCCACGCCCAGCTGCTCGCGCAGCCGGCGCGTGCCGGCGTCCTGGTCGAAATGCCATTCCGGCAGGCGCGTGCGTGCGCACGCCAGCGCCGGCAGTTCGATGCCATCGGCATACAGCAGCTCGGCCGGGCGGATGCGCTCCAGCTCGCGGCCCAGCAGCGCCGCCTCGCATTCCATCAGGCGCAGCTCGCCGCTGGCCAGGTTCAGCCATGCCAGCCCGGTCTTGCTGACGCCGCGGCGCGTGGTCTGCTGGTGCACCGCCATCAGGAAGGTATCGGCCTTGTCAGGCAGCAGCGCGGCGTCGGTCAGCGTGCCGGGGGTGACGATGCGCACCACCTTGCGCTCCACCGGCCCCTTGCTGGTGGCGGGGTCGCCGATCTGCTCGCAGATCGCCACCGACTCGCCCAGCTTTACCAGCCGCGCCAGGTACTGGTCGGCCGAATGGAAGGGGATGCCGGCCATGCGGATCGGCACGCCATTGGACGCGCCGCGCGCGGTCAGCGTGATGTCGAGCAGGCGCGCGGCCTTCTCGGCATCGTCATGAAAGAGTTCGTAGAAGTCACCCATGCGGTAGAACAGCAGGGTGTCGGGGTGGTCCGCTTTGATGCGCAGATATTGCTGCATCATGGGCGTGTGGCGGCTGCCTGCGGCGTCTGCCTGTGCCGGTTCAGGGTCGATTTTCTTCTGCAATCCCATTGCCATTTAGCCTGTCTGGCGGTGGGCCTGCGTCGTGCCGCCCGATCCGCGCCGAGCGCACCTTGCGTGCCAGGAAAAGCGCCCCCGCGGGGGCGGGCCGGGCGCTGGTCCGGCGGCCTGTGGCCGCGGCACGAAGGGGCGTTTTCGAATATGGGCGATATGGTACAGCACGGTGCCGCCGCCGAAGTGCAGCAGCGCGCTGCGCCAGCCCCGGATCAGCGGAACACCAGCACCGGGATGTCGCTATGGGTCAGCACTTTCTGCGTTTCGCTGCCGAGCAGCAGGCTGCTGAGTCCGCGGCGGCCGTGCGAGGCCATGAAGATGACATCGCAGCCCAGGTCCTTGGCGGCATGGATGATGCCCTGGTACGGCGCCGAAGCGCTGGAGACGTGGCCGCTGCATGGCACGCCGGCCAGCGCGGCCGCGGACTCGACCCTGGACAGTTCCTGGCGCGCCTCGGCTTCGACGCGCTGCTGGTAGGCGTCGCGCTTTTCGTGCGAGCTGTCGCTGGTCAGCACATAGGGATAGCTCTCCACGCACATGTAGGGCGTGAGCCGGGCGCCGGCGGTGCGGGCGAACTGGATGCCGGCGGAGACGGCCTGGTGCGACAGCTCCGAGCCGTCGACGGGAAGCAGGATGTGCTTGAACATGGAATCCTTTCTCGTTGTGTGACACGAATGGCGTAAATCGGGCAAGAAGAGGGCGGTGCCTTGCGCTGCCGCCCCGGTGCTCAGTTGGCCAGCGCGCGCCCGACGATCAGCGGATCCGGCTGGCCGATGGCGGTGGTGTCGCGGTTGGCATAGGGAAAGCGCGACAGGATGTAGCGCAGCGCGTTGAGCCGCGCGCGCTTCTTGCAATCGGAACGGATCACGGTCCAGGGCGCGTCGGCGGTATCGGTATGCGCGAACATCGCCTCCTTGGCGCGGGTGTACTCGTCCCATTTGTCGAGCGAGGCGACGTCGACCGGGCTGAGCTTCCATTGCTTGAGCGGATGGATTTCGCGCTCGCGGAAGCGGCGGCGCTGCTCCTTCTGGCTGACCGAGAACCAGAACTTGAACAGGTGGATGCCGCTGCGCACGAGGTGGCGCTCGAAATCGGGCGCCTGCTGCAGGAAGTCCTGGTATTCGCGGGTCGAGCAGAAGCCCATCACGTGCTCGACGCCGGCGCGGTTGTACCAGGAGCGGTCGAACAGCACGATCTCGCCAGCGGACGGCAGGTGCTGCACGTAGCGCTGGAAATACCATTGGCCGCGTTCCACTTCGGTGGGCTTTTCCAGCGCCACCACGCGGGCGCCGCGCGGGTTCATATGTTCCATGAAGCGTTTGATGGTGCCGCCCTTGCCGGCGGCGTCGCGGCCTTCGAACAGGATCACCACGCGCTGGCCGGTCTCGCGCACCCAGACCTGGAACTTGAGCAGTTCCACCTGCAGGCGGTACTTCTGCTTCTCGTAATTGCGCCGCGACATCAGGTTCTGGTACGGGTACGCGCCTTCGCGCCAGCCGGCGGACAGCTCATCGTCCGGGTGGCGCTGGCGGCCGGCCTGCCAGGCGGCGGGGTCGCCCTCGAGAATGAGGCTGCGCAGTTGCGCGGCCTCGTCCGGCGCCAGACCGTCGAGCAGGGTGCGGACGGCGCCCAGCATGCCGCGGCCATCGCCGGCCTGGCTGGCAAGGATGTCCTGCATGCCGCTTGCCGCCAGTTGCACCGCGGCTTCGACGGCGCTGTCGACCTCATTGCGCTGGGCCGACAGCGCCGAACGGGTGGGCAGCACATCGCCCCTGGCGGTGGCGCGGGGCCGTGTGGTGGTGGTACGGGTTGCGGTACGGGTGGGGATACGGGTAGGGAGGGTGTCGCGATCGGTCATCTGCGCGCCTCCGGTCAGGCGGTGGTGCGGCGCAGGATCTGGTAGAGCTGGTCCTTGAGCAGCAGCTTCTCCTTTTTCAGCCGCTCGATCTCGAAGGTGGATGCCGGTACCAGGCCCGCCTCCATGTTGTGGATTTCCTGGTCGAGCGAATTGTGGCGGTGGAACAGCCGCGCAAAGCGGGCGTCCTGCGTCTTGAGGGCGGTGATCTGGTCGCGGTATTCGGGAAACATGCTGCTCTCCTGTGGCTGGATCCGCGCGCACATGGCGTGGCGCATGGATTCATTCTGGTGAGCGCAGGGCGTCGCGGCCTTGACCAGGATCATGGCTCGCCGGGGAATGAGACGAGGCCGCAAGGCGGGACGCACTGGCATGCGGCCCCGGAAAAACAAACGCCCGCCGGGGTGCGGCGGGCGTGCTTGCTGGCATGGCCGCTCGGGCCATCTGCCAGTCTCAGGCGGCGCTCGGCTTGGCGCTGGGTGTGGTGTTGTCCAGCGAATACGGCGACAACAGGCGCACCATCTGGGCAAAGGCCTTGGGGTTGCCGGCCAGCACTTCGCCTTGTTCCAGCTGGCGCGGCTCGCCGGCGTAGTTGCCGACCAGGCCGCCCGACTCGGTGATCAGCAGCATGCCGGCGGCCATGTCCCACGGCTGCAGGCCGCGCTCGAAGAAGCCGTCGAGGCGGCCGCAGGCGACGTAGGCCAGGTCCAGCGCGGCGGCGCCCGGGCGGCGCAGGCCGGCGCAGCTGCGCGTCATCAGCGCGAAGATCTCGAGGTACTCGTCCACGCCTTCCAGGTCGCGGAAGGGGAAGCCGGTGCCGATCAGGCAGTCGGCCAGCTTGTCGCGGCGGGTGACGCGGATGCGACGGTTGTTGAGGAAGGCGCCGGCGCCCTTGGTGGCGGTGAACAGCTCGTCGCGGGTGGGGTCGTAGACCACCGCCTGCACCGGCGTGCCGCGGTGCAGCTGGGCGATCGAGACCGCGTATTGCGGGAAGCCGTGGATGAAGTTTGTGGTGCCGTCGAGCGGGTCGATGACCCAGGTGTATTCGTGGGTGGCTTCTTCTTCGGTCCAGGACTGGCCGGACTCTTCCGCTAGAATGCCGTGTTCCGGGTAGGCCGTGCGCAGGATCTCGATGATCGCGGCTTCGGCGGCGCGGTCGACCTCGGTAACGAAATCGTTGTGTTGCTTGCGCGAGACGCGCACCAGATCGACGTCGAGCGACGCGCGGTTGATGATGGATCCCGCCTTGCGGGCCGCCTTGATGGCGATATTGAGCATCGGATGCATGAATCTCTCCAGGCCGGCCACGACCGCGCGGCGGGGCGCCAAGGCGCCGCTCGCCCGCTCATGGGCAGCTGACAACACAACGGATTGTAGAAGAACGTGGGGCGTCGCCGGCCTTGCTGCAGGACGCTTCGCAAATGTGTCGCGAACGTCTCGCGGGCATGGATAAACCTGGCGCCGCGCCAAAGAAGAACCCCGAATTGTATATGAACCCGGCAATTGATACGAGCCAGCCCGCTACCCCCACCTCCGGCGGGGATGCCTTCGGCCGCGTGCGCTTCGTGCTGGTGGAAACCAGCCATCCCGGCAACGTCGGCTCGGTGGCGCGGGCGATCAAGACCATGGGCTTCGGCAGCCTGGTGCTGGTTTCGCCGCGCGAGCCCGAGGTGCTGCGGCATCCCGACGCCGTCGCCATGGCCAGCGGCGCCGACGACGTGCTGGCCGCCGCCGCGATCGTCGACCACGTCGATGCGGCCCTGGCCGGCGCCGCGCTGACCGTCGCCATGACCGCGCGCCAGCGCGAGTTCGGACCGCCGCGGCTGCTGCCGCGCGCCGCCGCCGCGCGTGCGCGGCAGACGCTGTCCGGCAGCGACGGCGTGGCGTTCGTGTTCGGCAACGAGCGCTATGGCCTGCCCAACGAGGTGGTGGAGCGCTGCAACGCGGTGACCCATATCCCGGCCAATCCCGCCTATGCCTCGCTGAACCTGGCGCAGGCGGTGCAGCTGGTGGCCTACGAGATGCGGCTGGCGCTGCTGGAGGCCGCCCCGGACGCGGGCGCCAATATCGGCTATGCTGGCGAGCCGGCCACGGCCGAACAGGTCGAGGCCATGTTCGGCCACCTGCAGGCCGGACTCGAGGCGATCGGCTTTCTCGATCCGTCCAATCCGCGCAAGCTGATGACCCGGCTGCGCCGTCTGCTGGCGCGCAGCGGCCTCGAGCGCGAGGAAGTGAACATCCTGCGCGGCATCGCCAAGCACATGCTGATTGCCGCGCAGAACCCGTCGGGCCCGCAGGCCGACCGGTGACAGGAGCAAAGGACTGTGGCCGCAACCCGTAGCGACGCGATGTGGGACCGGAACGGTGCATGCCGAGGCGGCGTGGCCGGGCGTCCTGCCGCCGCGGGTGGGCGCATGCCCGGTCGATGTTGATCGCAGCATCGCAGCAATGTCCCTGGCGGATCAGGGGCCAAACGCCGGCGCCGCAAGGCGGGCCGGCAAATCCCGTACACTCCTGATCCTCTTCACCGGCCCCCGACCGCGCCGGTGACCCCGCCCCGGGCGCTGGCCCGCGTGGCATGGCGCACGGCGCGGCACCACGACACGACCAAGATGTTCTCTCGCCTGAAGGAAGATATCGACACCATCATGCTGCGCGATCCCGCCGCGCGCAGCCGCCTGGAAGTCCTGACCTGCTATCCGGGCCTGCATGCGGTGCTGCTGCACCGGCTGGCGCACGCGTGCTGGCGCGCGGGCTGGCACTGGCTGGGCCGCTGGATCTCGCACTGGTCGCGCTTCTTCACCGGCATCGAGATCCATCCGGCGGCGACGCTGGGCCGGCGCGTGTTTATCGACCACGGCATGGGCGTGGTCATCGGCGAAACCGCGCAGATCGGCGACGACTGCACCATCTACCAGGGCGTGACGCTGGGCGGCACGTCGCTGTACAAGGGCCAGAAGCGGCATCCGACCCTCGGCGTCGGCGTGGTGGTCAGCGCGGGCGCCAAGGTGCTGGGCGGATTCGAAGTAGGCGACGGCGCGCGCGTGGGCTCCAACGCGGTGGTGCTCAAGCCGGTGCCGCCGGGCGCGACCGCGGTCGGCATTCCGGCCCGCATCATCCTGCCGGATGCGCCGTCGGTGCAGCAGGGGGCCAGGCAGGAGTTCTCGGCCTACGGCATCACGCCGAATGCCGACGATCCGGTATCGCTGGCGCTCAAGAGCCTGATCGACAATGCCGCGCTCCAGCATGACCGCATCGAGGCCGTGCTGGCCGCGCTCGACCGGCTTGGCGAACACCTGGAGAACACGCCGAACGATCCGTTCGATGCCAGCGAGCTGCGCAAGCTGATGAAGTAACGGCGCGAGCGACGGCTGGCGCGGTTCAGTCTGTCTGCGGCAGCAGCCGGAAGCCGTCCTGGTCCAGCTGCAGCACCGCGGCGCGCGGATGCGCGCCATCCAGGTCCCAGTCGGTCAGCACCCAGCGCACGCCTGCACCTTCCTCGTGGCGAGCCGGGCGATGGGTATGGCCATGGACCAGCAGCGACGCGCCGGCTGCGCCGAGCAACTCGGCCGCCGCAGCGGGGGCCACATCACCGTAGACCACCGGAACCGCCGCGCCCGCACTGCGTTGCCGGGCGCGGTTGCCTTCGCTGTCCGCGCGCAGCTTGCGGGCGACGGCCAGGCGCGCGCGCAGCGGCAGCGCCAGGAACACGCGCTGCACCCAGCGCTTGCGGGTCCAGCGGCGAAAGCGGTTGTAGCGTTCGTCGTCGATGCACAGCATGTCGCCGTGGCTCAGCACCACGCGCTGGCCGGCGCAATCGATCATGGTGGGGTCGGGCAGCAGCGTGGCGCCGGCGGCGTCGGCGAAGCGCTGTCCCAGCAGGAAGTCGCGGTTGCCGTGCATCAGGTACACCGCCACGCCGCGCGCGGCCAGTGCGCGCAGCGCCAGCGCCACGCGTTGCGCGAACGGCGTCTCGGTTTCTTCGTCGCCGACCCAGAATTCAAAGAAGTCGCCCAGGATAAACAGCGTGCGCGCGTGCGTCGCGGCGCGCGCGAGCGTGCGCTCGAAGGCCGCCAGCGTGCGTGGCATGCCGGGCGTCAGATGCAGGTCTGAAATGAACCACGCCGGCGCCTGTACCTCGAGGGGACCGGCCACCGGCGTGTGGGAGATTGCGGTCATGCGTGGTGTCGGGAGAAGAAGACCGACACGCAGGCCGGCACGCGCGCGCACACGGTACCGCAATCGGCAGGCATAGGCTTATTCGACGACGACGGCCTTCTCGATCACGACGTCTTCCAGCGGCACGTCCTGGTGGAAGCCCGAGCTGCCGGTGCGCACGCCCTTGATCTGCTCGACCACGTCGGTGCCGTCGACCACCTTGCCGAACACGGCATAGCCGAAGCCCTGCGGGGTGGGGGACGAGAAGTTGAGGAAGTCGTTGTCGACCACGTTGATGAAGAACTGCGCGGTGGCCGAGTGCGGCGCATTGGTGCGCGCCATCGCCACGGTGTAGCGGTCGTTCTTCAGGCCGTTGCCGGCTTCGTTCTCGATCGGGGCGTCGGTGTCCTTCTGCTTCATGCCGGGCTCGAAGCCGCCGCCCTGGATCATGAAGTTCTTGATCACGCGGTGGAAGATGGTGTTGTCGTAGTGGCCCTTGCGGACATACGACAGGAAGTTCTCCACCGTTTTCGGGGCCTTTTCGGCGTCGAGTTCCAGGGTGATCACACCCTTGTTGGTCTGCAGCTGTACCTTGGACATGGCGGTTTCCTCTGTTCGGTAATTATTTGACGACGGTGGCCGACTCGATCACGATCGGCGCGGCCGGCACATTGCGCATCGGGCCGTAGGCCGTGGTCGGCACGGCCTTGATCTTGTCGATCGTGTCCATGCCTTCCACCACCTTGCCGAAGACGGCATAGCCATTGCCGTCCGGCTGCGGGTAGTCGAGATTCGGATTATCCACCACATTGACGAAGAACTGCGCGGTGGCCGAATCCGGGTTGCTGGTGCGCGCCATGGCAACCGTGCCGGCCTTGTTCTTCAGGCCGTTGCGGGCTTCCAGCGGGATCGGCGCGCGTGTGGGCTTTTCCTTCATGTCGCGGTCGAAGCCGCCGCCCTGCACCATGAAGCCGTTGATCACGCGGTGGAAGATGGTGCCACTGTAGAAGCCGCTCTTCACATATTCCAGGAAGTTCGCGACGGTCCTGGGTGCGGCCTCGGGATAGAGCTCGACCGTGAACTTGCCGGCGCTGGTGACGAACTGGACGCGCTCGGCGGCCTTCTGCTGGGCCAGCGCGCTGAACGAAGACAGCGCCAGGGCGCCTGCGGCCAGGCCGGCAATGACGATGCGACGGGAACGGATCATGAAGGAACTCCGGTAAGTCGGGATGGACGCGGCCCGGGCGTGCCGCGCCGGGCCTGCGGATGGATGTGGTCGGATCGATGCGGTCAGTTGGCCGCGGGCGCGCTGGCCGGCGACTGGCGCCCGCCCGGCGCCGCCTTGCGGCCGGTGGCAGCGGGGGCGGCCGGCTTCGGTGGCGCTGCCACGGCGGAAGCCGGGGCCAGCTGGCGCAGGCCGGCACTGGCGCGGGCATCGCCGGGATTGCGGCGCAGCGCTTCGGTGTAGGCCTGCTCGGCCAGGCGGCGGTAGACGTCGCCCAGGTTGGTATAGCCGACCGCGAAGGCGGGCTTGACCTCGGTGGCCAGCAGCAATTCGGCTTCGGCGCGCTTCAGGTCGCCGCGCTTGGCATAGAGCAGCGCGAGGTTGTTGTGCGGCTCGGGCAGTTCGGGAAAGTCCTGCGCCATCTCGCTGAAGGCCTGGATCGCTTCGTCCTCGCGGCCCGACTGGGCCAGCGCCCAGGCGCGCTGGAAGCGGGCCTGCGCATTGCGCGGGTTGGCAGCGAGCACGCGGTCGAAGCCCTTGATGGCGTCCTCGTAGCGGCGCGCATTGGCGGCTTGCTGGGCCTCGCCCATGCCCGGGTCGGTCGACTGGATGCCGCCGACCGGCGAGGTCGGCACTGCCAGCGACAGCGGGCCGTTCTGCGCGGACGCGGGGCCTGCCAGCGCAGCGGCCAGGGCCAGCAGCGGCAGGACGGTGCGGGATCCGCGCCGGCGCGTGCGCGCAGCGCAGACGGCAGGGGCGGCGGAAAGCGGGGAGGGCAGCGGCAGGCTCATTGAGGACGGGTCCGTTATACTCCGCGGCATTCTAGCAAAGCGGCAAGTGCGGCACGAAGGCGATGCCGCGGCGGCCAGGCTTGCGGTGTTCATGCGCTGACGTGCGTGGGCACGTGCATGCGCGCCGGCCGGCCGGGCCGCGGGTCCGACTCGCGCACCGCCTTCCGGTAAGATATGGGGCGCGACGGCATTGCGCCAGCAGCGGCGTTCGCGCTGCCTGCCGTGTGGAACCGGCAGACTCCTCTCACCACTCACTTCGTTTCATGCAGCCCCTCAACATCTACAACACGCTCGCGCGTGAGAAACAGCCATTCGTGCCAATCGAACCCGGCAAGGTCCGCATGTATGTCTGCGGCATGACCGTGTACGACTATTGTCACGTCGGCCATGCGCGCGTGATGGTGGTGTTCGACATGGTGCACCGGTGGCTGCGCGCCGCCGGCTACGAGGTGACCTATGTGCAGAACATCACCGATATCGACGACAAGATCATCCGCCGCGCTGCCGAAAACGGCGAGACCATCGGCGAGCTGACCACGCGCTTCATCCAGTACATGCACGAGGACGCCGCCGCGCTGGGCGTGATCCGTCCCGACCACGAGCCGCGCGCTACCGACTACGTGCCGCAGATGCTCGACATGATCGGCAAGCTCGAGGCCAGGGGCCTGGCCTACCAGGCCAGCGACGGCGACGTGAACTACTCGGTGCGCAAGTTCGACGGCTACGGCAAGCTGTCCGGCAAGTCGCTGGAAGACCTGCGTGCCGGCGAGCGCGTCAGCGCCAACGATGCCAAGCAGGACCCGCTCGACTTCGTGCTGTGGAAATCCGCCAAGGCTAGCGAGCCGCCCGAGAGCAAGTGGGACTCGAAGTGGGGCGCCGGCCGCCCGGGCTGGCACATTGAATGCTCTGCGATGAGCTGCGCACTGCTGGGCGAGCATTTCGACATTCATGGCGGCGGCGCCGACCTGCAGTTCCCGCACCACGAGAACGAGATCGCGCAGTCCGAAGGCGCCAGCGGCAAGCCCTTCGTCAACCTGTGGATGCACAACGGCTTCGTGCGCATCAACGACGAGAAAATGTCCAAGTCGCTTGGCAATTTTTTTACCATCCGCGAGGTGCTGAAGGCGTACGACGCCGAGGTCGTGCGCTTCTTCATCCTGCGCGCGCACTACCGCAGTCCGCTGAACTACAGCGACGCGCACCTGGACGATGCGCGCCACGCGCTGACGCGCCTGTACACGGCGCTCAAGGACAGCCAGCCTGGCGGCTGCGCGGTGGACTGGGACGAGCCGCACGCGAAGCGCTTTGCCGAGGCCATGGGCGACGACTTCAACACGCCGATCGCGATGTCGGTGCTGTTCGACCTGGCCAGCGAGATCAACCGCACCGGCTCGACCGCGGCGGCGCGCCAGCTCAAGGGGCTGGCCGGCACGCTGGGCCTGCTCGAGCGTGACCCGCATACCTTCCTGCAGGGCGGCAAGTCCGACGACGGCCCGTCGCCGGACGAGATCGAGAAGCTGATCGCGGCGCGCAAGGCCGCCAAGGCCGAGCGCAACTTCGCCGAGGCGGACCGCATCCGCGCGCAGCTGCTGGAAGCGGGCATCGTGCTGGAAGACAAGCCGGGCGGTGCCACCGAGTGGAGGCGTGCTTGAACGCTGCCGCGCGCAAGCCCGCCACCGCCTCGCCGCCCGCCGCCGCGGGCCGGGCGAAGGCGGCCGGCCCGCGCCCGGCCAAGGCCGGCGCCAGGGAGGCGCCGCTGCCCGACGGCAAGGACACCAGCATGCCCGCGCGCAACGCCAGGTCGGTGCTGCCCGAGGCGCAGGCGGTGCCGCTGCCGGTCGAGACCGTGGCCGACACGGTCCGACCCGCCTACTGGGACGAGGCCTGCGCGGACCTGATGAAGCGCGACCGCATCCTGCGCAAGATGATCCCGACCTATGGCCCGGCGCACCTGGTCTCGCGCGGCGACCCGTTCGTCACGCTGGCGCGCGCGGTGGTGGGCCAGCAGATCTCGGTCAAGGCGGCGCAATCGGTGTGGGAACGCCTGCACGCGGTGTGCCCGCGGCTGGCGCCGGCGCAGTTCCTGCGCGCCGGTCCGGAGAAGCTGGCGGGCTGCGGCGTGTCCAGGCGCAAGGCCGAATACCTGATCGACCTGGCCGGGCACTTCAAGGCCGGTACCGTGCATGTCGCGCAGTGGGCGCAGATGGACGACGAGGCCGTGATCGCCGAGCTGACGCAGATCCGCGGCATCGGCCGCTGGACCGCCGAGATGTTCCTGATGTTCAACCTGATGCGGCCCAATGTGCTGCCGCTCGACGATGTCGGCCTGATCAACGCCATCTCGACCAACTATTTCAGCGGCGAACCGGTCACGCGCAGCGAGGCGCGCGAGGTGGCGGCCAACTGGGAACCGTGGCGCACCGTGGCCACCTGGTATATGTGGCGCAGCCTCGACCCGTTGCCTGTGACGTATTAAGCATCGCAACAACAAAATTTAACGGCGGGTGCAGTCCGGGCTATCTGGCAGGCGCTAAGATAGCGGCCAATTTCCGGTAGAATGCGCCCCTTCACAGACAGGTACGTGTGATTTTATGAAAACCACCTTCCTGGATTTTGAGCAGCCCATTGCCGAACTCGAGGCAAAGATCGAAGAACTGCGCTTCGTGCAGGACGATTCGGCTGTCGATATTTCCGAAGAGATTTCGCGGCTGGCCGGCAAGAGCCAGCAGCTGACCAAAGACATCTATGCCAACCTGACCCCGTGGCAGGTTGCGCAAATCGCCCGCCACCCCCAGCGTCCCTATACGCTGGACTACGTGCGCGAGATCTTTACCGATTTCCACGAGCTGCACGGCGACCGCACCTTTGCCGACGACCTGTCGATAATCGGCGGCCTGGCGCGCTTCAATGGCCAGTCGTGCATGGTGATCGGGCACCAGAAGGGCCGTGATACGAAAGAGCGCGCCATGCGCAATTTCGGCATGCCCAAGCCCGAGGGCTACCGCAAGGCCAAGCGCCTGATGGAGCTGGCCGACAAGTTCGGGCTGCCGATCTTCACCTTCGTCGACACCCCGGGCGCGTTCCCCGGCATCGATGCCGAAGAGCGCGGCCAGTCCGAGGCCATCGGCCACAACCTGTATGTGATGGCCGGCCTGAAGGTGCCGCTGATCGCCACCATCATCGGCGAGGGCGGTTCGGGCGGCGCGCTGGCGATTGCCGTGGGCGACGTGGTGCAGATGCTGCAGTTCGCCACCTACGCGGTGATCTCGCCGGAAGGCTGCGCCTCGATCCTGTGGAAGACCGCCGAGAAGGCGCCGGAAGCCGCCGAGGCGCTGGGCCTGACTGCGCACCGGCTGAAGGCACTGGGCCTGATCGACAAGATCGTGAGCGAGCCGCTGGGCGGCGCGCATCGCGACTACAAGGGCATGGCGGCAATGCTCAAGCGCTCGCTGGCCGAGTCGCTGCGCCAGTTCCAGGGCATGAGCGTGAAGGAATTGCAGGCGCGCCGCTACGAGCGCCTGCTGGCCTATGGCAAGTTCAAGGAAACCGGCGCCCAGGACTGACCCGTCCTCCCGGCTGACCGACAAGGTCGCACAGGCCCTGCAGGCCGGTGCGGCCTTTGTTGTTTCTGGCGCTGCCGCGGCGGCCGCGCCGACGGTCGCGGTGGCGCTGTCGGGCGGGCGCGACTCGGTCGCGCTGCTGCATGCCGCATGCGCGGCGGTGGCGCGGGCGGGCGACAGCGCGCGCGTGGTGGCGCTGCATGTCCACCATGGCCTGCAGGCCGAGGCCGACGACTGGGATCGCTTCTGCGCCGCACTGTGCGCGCAGTGGCAGGTCGGTTATTTCGTGAGGCGCGTGTCGGTGCGGCCGGCGGCGGGCGAGGGCGTCGAGGCCGCCGCGCGCCGCGCGCGCTATGCCGCGCTGGCGGCGATGTGCACCGACAGCGGCGCGCGCCTGCTGCTGTTTGCCCATCACCAGGACGACCAGGTCGAGACCGTGCTGCTGCGGCTGTTCCGCGGCGCCGGCGTGGCCGGCATGGCCGGCATGCCGGCGATGCGCCCGCTGGATCCGCGCAGCGGCGTGATGCTGCTGCGCCCGTGGCTCGATGTTCCGCGCGCCGGCATCGAGGCCTACTGCGCTGCCAACGCGCTGCAGTGGGTCGACGATCCGTCCAATGCCGACGACCGCTATGCGCGCAACGCGTTGCGCCAGCACCTGCCGGCGCTGCAGGCGGCGTTTCCGGCGCTGGCGGTCAATGTGGTGCAGGCGGCCGCGCATTTCGCCCAGGCCGGCGCGCTGATCGACCAGCTTGCCGCCACCGCGCTGGCGACGCTGGCGCGTGCCGGCCGCGACCCCGACACGCTGTCTGAACTCGACCTGCCCGGCCTGCGCGCGCTGCCGGCGGCGCAGGCCGATGCGGTGCTGCGCCTGTGGCTGCGCGACCTCGGCGTGCGCGCCCCGTCCACCGCGCGGCTGGCGGCGATGCGCGAGCAACTGATTGCGCATGCCGGCGGCGAGCCGGCCATCGCGCATGAAGGCCTGGTGCTGCGCCGCTTCCGCGAGCGCGTGCTGGCCTGCGTGCCGCCGCCGGCGCAGGCGCCCGAGCCGGTGCTGCTGGACTGGCGCGGCGAGGCCCGCATCGTCGTGCCGGCTTGGCGCGGCGAACTCCATTTCTTCCGTGACGACACCTTCGGCGTGCCCGAAGCGGTGTTGCGCCAGCCCTTGCGCCTGGCCGCGCGGCGCGGCGGCGAGCGCATCGTGCTGCGCCCCGGCGGCCCCGCGCGGGCGCTGAAGCAGGCGTGCCAGGAGGCCGGCATTCCGGCCTGGCGCCGGGCCTGGCTGCCGCTGCTGTGGGCCGGCGACACGCTGGTGCTGGCCGCCGGGCTGGGCATGCATCGCCGCTGGCCAGATGCCGCGCCGGCGCCGCGCTGGCGCGTGGCATGGCAGCCGCAGGCGCCGGCATCACATCCGATCTGCCGCCCATAGTCCCCGCGCGCCTTGCCTGACCGGGCCGCTTCGTGTATTTTCAAGGGCTTTGCACAATCGCTGGCGTCGACAAGAAGATGGCTCTCATCGTTCACAAATACGGCGGCACTTCGATGGGTTCCACGGAACGCATCAAGAATGTCGCCAAGCGCGTGGCCAAGTGGCACCGCGCCGGTCACCGCGTAGTCGTGGTGCCTTCGGCCATGTCGGGCGAGACCAATCGCCTGCTGGGACTCGCCAAGGAAATTTCGCCCCAGCCCGATCCGCGTGAACTGGACATGCTCGCCTCCACCGGCGAGCAGGCCAGCGTGGCGCTGCTGGCGATCGCGCTGCACGGCGAGGACATCGACGCCGTCAGCTACACCGGCTGGCAGGTCCCGGTGAAGACCGATTCGTCGTACACCAAGGCCCGCATCGAATCGATCGACGACGAGCGCATCCTGGCCGACCTCGACGCCGGCCGCGTGGTGGTGATCACCGGCTTCCAGGGCATCGACGACGAGGGCAACATCACCACGCTGGGCCGCGGCGGCTCGGACACCTCGGCGGTGGCGATCGCCGCCGCGATCGAGGCCGACGAGTGCCTGATCTACACCGACGTCGACGGCGTCTACACCACCGACCCGCGCGTGGTCGAGGACGCCCGCCGCCTGGACCAGATCACCTTCGAGGAAATGCTGGAAATGGCCAGCCTCGGCTCCAAGGTGCTGCAGATCCGCTCGGTCGAGTTCGCCGGCAAGTACCGCGTCAAGACCCGCGTGCTGTCGTCGCTGACCGACCCGCTTATGCCGCTCGAGCAGGAAATGCACTCGGGCACGCTGATCACTTTTGAGGAAGAAGACTCCACCATGGAAGCCGCTGTCATCTCCGGCATCGCCTTTGCCCGCGACGAAGCCAAGATCACCGTCCTGGGCGTGCCCGACAAGCCCGGCATCGCCTACCAGATCCTGGGCCCGGTCGCCGACGCCAATATCGACGTCGACATGATCATCCAGAACCAGTCCGTCGACGGCAAGACCGACTTCACCTTCACCGTGCCGCGCGGCGAGTACCAGCGCGCGCTGGCCATCCTGAACGATGGCGTGAAGGCGCACATCGGCGCCGGCAGCGTGTCGGGCGACCCCAAGGTGTCGAAGGTGTCGGTGGTGGGCGTGGGCATGCGCTCGCACGTCGGCATCGCCAGCAAGATGTTCCGCACGCTGTCGGAAGAGGGCATCAACATCCAGATGATCTCCACCTCGGAAATCAAGATCTCGGTGCTGATCGACGAGAAGTACATGGAACTGGCCGTGCGCGCGCTGCACAAGGCCTTCGAACTGGAACAGGCGTGATCCGTTCGTAAGCATTTCTGGCGAGGCCGCAAAATTTGTGTTGAGTCATCGATTTTTCATTGACCAACACGGGCGGCATCGCTAGAATACGCGCTTCGTTGTGTGGCTCCCTCACACAACGCAAGTTTGGGAGACGTGGCCGAGAGGTCGAAGGCACTCCCCTGCTAAGGGAGCATCCGGGCCAAAACCTGGATCGAGGGTTCGAATCCCTCCGTCTCCGCCAATGACAACCGTCCTTGGCGGCGGAACCCCGGAAGATCGCGGTCTTCCGGGGTTTTGTTTTTTGGGCCCGCGCTGCGCCTCGCGCACCGTCGGTTATCCGTCCGTTGATTCCCTTCATTCCGTCGCCCCGGCGCGCTCCAGATTCATATTGAGCATCGGCTTTGCCGGTGCCAGAATTCCCTGCATGCGGGACGTGGCGCCGGCAGCTGGCCGGAGCGCCGCGCGGCGATGGCAGGACGGAGCGGGATGCACATGGACCGGGAACTGCTGCACCAGGCGTCGGAGGGTTCGGTACTGTTCGCGGATGTCAGCGGCAGTACGCGGCTCTATGAGCGCGCGGGCAACGCCGCCGCCCTTGCCGCGGTCGGCCGTTGCATCGGTGCGATGAAGTCCTGTTCCGAGGCCTCGCAAGGCCGGCTGGTCAAGACCATCGGCGACGAGGTGATGGTGCTGTTTCCCTGCGCCGAGCAGGCGTTGCAGGCGGCATTGGACATCCAGCGGGCGGTTGCCGAGTTGCCGCCCGTGGCCGGCTTCACCATGTCGTCCCACATCGGCTTCCACCATGGCCCGATCCTGTCCGACGCGTCCGGCGATGTCTTCGGCGATGCCGTGAACCTGGCCGCGCGGCTGTCCGGCCTTGCCGCGCGCGGCCAGATCATCACCAGCAAGGACGCGGTCGCGGACCTGCCCGCGCCGCTGCGCCAGATGACGCGCTACCTGTACCCGATCCACGTGCGCGGCAGGGCGCAGCCGGTCGAGTTGTACGAGGCAATCTGGCAGCAGGCCACCGACTTGACGCTGATTGCGGGATTCAAGGAGCCGCCGGCGCATGCCGCCTTTCTGACCTTGCGCTACCGGGACACCGTGGTCGAGATGAACGCGGTCTCGGCGCCTGTCACCATCGGCCGGGACGCCGGCATGACCATCGTGGTGTCGGACCGTCTCGCGTCGCGGTTCCAGGCCATGGCCGAGCCGCGCGCCGGCCGCTATGTACTGATCGACAGGAGCTCGAACGGCACCCATGTCTGCATGGACGGTGCCGAGCCATTCATATTGCGCCGCGATGAGGTCACGCTGAGGGGGCATGGCTGGATCGGGTTTGGCCAGTGGACGGGGCCGGGCGCGGAGTGCATCGAGTTCGCCCTGCAGGTCGACAAGACCGGTGCGGCGCGATAGCCGGAATTCGCATGGAAACGGCCGGGACAGACTACAGCGGCAGTGTGAGCCACGAATGAACACCCCGGAAGACCACGGTTTTTCCGGGGTTTTTGTTTTTGGCGGCGCCTGCATCGGGCGGCCATGCCTGTTGGTAACGCGTCTCGCAGCATTGTTCCGGCTCTGGAACACTGTGTTTGCCTGAAACAGGCTTCTGCAATCTCGAAGCGCTGCTATCGTCTTGTGCCGTGATCAAAACAAAGCGGTGGTGCCGCCAGTTCCGCAGGCGCTGCCCGACATAGACGGATGTCAGTGAAGAAAAACACATTGTCAGGGGGGCTGCCGCGCGCGGCTCTGGTATCGATTGCGGCTGGCCTGCTGGCGCTGCCGTCCGCGGCCGGCGCGGCGGGATTCTCGATGCAGGCGGGCTATGGACGCGACAACCGGCACGGCGTGGAGAAATACGAAGTGTCGGCGCGCTGGGACGAGATCGTGCAGTGGCAGCTGTCGAACCGGCTGGCGCTGGCGCTGGACGGCGAGGTCAACGTTGCCAACTGGCGCGCGCTGTCGTCGCGGCCGTCGAGCCAGCTGACCGAGTTCGGCGTGTCGCCGATCTTCCGGCTCAGCTATGCGGGCGAACATGTCACGCCGTTCGTCGAGGCCTCGGTGGGCCTGCGCGTGCTGAGCCACACCGAGATCGCCGGCGGCCACCGCATGGGCTCGGCGTTCCAGTTCTCCGACATGATCGGCGTGGGCGTCGCCTTCGGCAAGGCGCAGCGGCTCACCATCGGCTACCGCTTCCAGCACCTGTCCAACGCCGGCATCAAGGACCCGAACCCCGGCACCAACTTCAGCATGGGCTACGTGCGCTACCGCTTCTGACCGTTGGCGGCATCGTTCCAGCCGCAGGACGCTGCATCGCAATCCCGCCGCCTACCGCGCACCCGCGGCGGCACCTATCATCGCTGCATGGATCATTGCCGGCCGGCGTGGCCGGCATTCTCGGAGATCGACATGAAGCGCATTCTGGGTGTCTACAGCGCACCGCGTCCGCACTGGGTCGGGGATGGTTTCCCGGTGCGGTCGATGTTTTCGTACACCAGCCACGGCAAGCAGCTCAGCCCGTTTCTGCTCCTGGACTACGCCGGCCCGGCCGAATTTACGCCGACGCAGCGTCCGCGCGGCGTGGGCCAGCATCCGCACCGCGGTTTCGAGACCGTTACCATCGTCTACAAGGGCGAGGTCGCGCATCGCGACTCGACCGGGCAGGGCGGGGTCATCGGCCCGGGCGACGTGCAATGGATGACGGCGGGCGCCGGCATCCTGCATGAAGAGTTCCACTCGCCCGCGTTTACGCAAAGCGGCGGCGCGCTGGAGATGGTGCAGCTGTGGGTCAACCTGCCGGCGCGCGACAAGATGGCCGCGCCCGGCTACCAGGCCATCGTCGACCGCGATATCCCGGCGGTGCCGATGCCCGACGGCGCCGGCACGGTACGCGTGATCGCGGGCGAGTACGCAGGCAAGCGCGGCCCGGCACGCACCTTTACGCCGATGCATGTGTGGGACATGCGCCTGAACCAGGGCGCGGGCACGCGCGTGGCGCTGCCCGACGGCTGGCATACCGCGCTGGTGGTGCTGCGCGGCAAGGTCACGGTCAACGCCGAGGCCACCGTGCGCGATGCCGAGATGGTGGTGCTGGATGGCGCCGGCGATGCGGTCAGCATCGAGGCCGGCACCGATGCGGTGGTGCTGCTGCTCAGCGGCGAGCCGATCGACGAGCCCATCGTCGGCCACGGCCCGTTCGTGATGAACACCGAGGCGGAGATTGCCGAGGCGTTCCGCGACTTCAGCAGCGGCCGCTTCGGCAGCATGGCCGCGGGCCGGCAGTAGGAAGCTGCAGCAAGCACGCGGTAGCGGGCGCAACGCCCGCTACCGCCGGGCCGCCTCAGGCGAGCGTGAAGGTCGGCACCGGCGCGCCGCCGTCGCTGGGCGAGAACCTGACCTGCACCTTCTGGCCGATCCGCACCGTGTCGAGATCGCAGTCGACGATATGGGTCATCATGGTGACGCCTTCGTCCAGCTTGACGTAGGCGATGCAGAACGGGTTGGGGCCGGCGCGGCGCGTCACGCTGTAGGTGTAGATGGTGCCGCGGCCGCTGGCCTGCTGCCACGAGGTGGTGCCCATGCAGAACGGGCACAGCACGCGCGGATACCAGTGCGGCTTGCCGCAGTCGTCGCAGACCTTGACCAGCAGCTTGCCCTCGCGCGCGGCCTGCCAGAACGGCAGGTTGTCGGGCTGTTCGTCGGGCGCCTTGTAGACGGCGGGGATGTGTGGGGTCGTCATGTCAGTGCTCCCGCGCTTTATTCACGTTCAAGGATCAGGGTGGCGCTGCCGTGGCGCGAGCCCAGGTAGCCGCCGGTGCCCTGCGCCAGCGCGAGGTCGCAGTTGGCGACCTGCACCGCGGGGTGGGCCTCGCCGCGCAGCTGGCGCACGGCTTCGATGACCTTGGTGATGCCGCCGCGGTTGGCCGGGTGGTTGTTGCACAGTCCGCCGCCATCGGTATTGAACGGCAGCTTGCCGACGCCCGAGATCAGGTTGCCGTCGGCGACGAACCTGCCGCCTTCGCCTTTCTTGCAGAAGCCCAGGTCTTCCAGCTGCATCAGCACGGTGATGGTGAAGCTGTCGTAGATCGACGCGTACTTGATGTCGGCCGGGGTCACGCCGGCTTCGGCAAACGCGCTCGCACCCGAGAAGCGCGCGCCGGACCAAGTCAGGTCGACTTCGCCGCCGAGCTGGCCCTTGATGTATTCGCCGGCGCCGCGGATCTTCACCTTCGGCCGCCGCAGCGTGGCGGCGATCTCGGGGCGCGCCACCACCAGCGCGCCGCCGCCGTCAGAGACCACGCAGCAGTCGAGCTTGTGCAGCGGGTCCGAGATCATCGGCGAGTTCAGCACGTCTTCGACCGTGACCACGTCGCGCAGCATGGCGTGCGGGTTGTGCTGGGCGTGGTGCGACGCCGCCACCTTGACCCACGCCAGCTGCTCGGCAGTGGTGCCGTACTCGTGCATATGGCGCATCGCTGCCATCGCGTACAGGTTGACCGTGACCGGGCTGAACGGGCTCTCGAACGGCTGGTCGGGCAGGTTGGCGCCCCAGTTGCGCGCCTGCGTGCCGGTCGAGCCTTCCGAGCGCGGCCGGCCCGCCAGCGTGATCAGCGCGACGTTGCACTTGCCCGCGGCGATCGCCTGCGCGGCGTGCGAGACATGGACCAGGTAGGCCGAACCGCCGGTATCGGTGGAATCGACATGGCGCACCTTCAGGCCGAGGTAGTCGACCATGTTGACCGCGCCCAGCCCGGGCGCGTCGCCGGCGCAGAAATAGCCGTCGACGTCGGCCAGCGTCAGGCCGGCATCCTGCAGCGCGCCCTTGGCGCTCTCGGCGTGCAGCTGTGCCACGGTCTTGTCGGGTGCCTTGCGGGTCGGGTGCTCGTAGGCCCCGACGATGTAGGCCTTGCCGTTGATGCTCATCTGTTCTCCTTCGGTGCGTCAGGGGTGCCAGCGTGGGGCGGGGCAGGCGCGGCGATGCTGGCACGGCGATCCCGAGAGTATTGCGTAGCTTGCCCGCTGCGTTGTATTCGGAAGTGCCGAAGGGTGTATTCGGTACGGCAGGGAGCCCTGCATCCAGGCCGGGCGCAAGGCACTTGCAGCGCGAACGATTGCAGCGACCGCTACAATCTGCGCTGGATATTCCTGAATCTGGACGAAAAGGATCGATGACCTACATCGTTGAAGCGGTGGACGAGGCCCTGGGCCTGCTGATGCTGGTGGCCGAGCACCCATCGCTGGGCGTGACCGAGCTGGCACGGCGCGCGGGACTGACCAAGGCGCGCGCGTTCCGCCTGCTGACCACGCTCGAGCACCGCGGCCTGATCGCGCGCGAGTCGCCGGCGGCGGTCTACAAGCTCAGCTACAACGCGCTGCTGGTGGGCAATGCCGCGCGCGAACAGTTCGACCTGGTCAAGCTGGTGGGCCCGCGGCTGGCGGCGATCGGCGCGGCCTGCGGCGAAAACGTGATCGTGCGCGTGCGCGACGGGCTCGAGTCGGTCTGCGTGGCGCGGCACGAGTCGACCCAGTCGGTGCGCGTGCATACCGAGATCGGCAACCGCCGGCCGCTGCATGTGGGGGCCTCCGGCAAGCTGCTGCTGGCCTTCGCCGCACCCGAGCTGGTGGATGCCGTGCTGGCGCAGCAGCTGGAACGCTTCACCGCCAAGACCATCGTCGAGCCGCAGGCGCTGCGCGAGGAACTGGCGGCGATCCGTGCCGCCGGCTATGCGGTCTCGGTCGGCGAGCGCGACGTCGACGCCGTCTCCGCCGCCGCGCCGCTGCGCGACCACAGCGGCGCGGCGGTGGCGTCGCTGAGCATCGCCAGCCCGGCCAGCCGCACCACGCAAGAGGCGCTGGACAGCCATGTGGCGATGGTGGTGGCCGAGGCCGCCAACCTGTCGCGGGCACTCGGCTACACCGGTGGCTGAGCCCGATACGAGTGCGACCCAAGCGCGGCCACGTCCCGCGCACTTCCCGTCCCAAACGGCGCTTCGGCGCCGTTTTTTTTTGCCTTGTGCGCGCCTCGGGGGTAAACCCTGCTTAACGACATGGGTGTCGATGTCTTATTCTTCGATACACGGTATCACTGAATGAAACAAAGTTTCGGCAAACGAACCACCCCACCATGCCCAACCCTGCCGTCAACCTGGCGTCGCGCCTTTCCGTCGCCATCCTTGCTGCCGCAACGCTGCTCGCCGGCGCGAACACCGCGAACGCTGCGAACGCCGCGAACGCCGCCGATCTGCGCATCGGCTACAAGGCCGAGATCAGCGCCGCCGATCCCCATGTGCTCGACGCCGCCGGGCGCAACCTGTGGGGCCATGTCTACGAAACCCTGGTTGGCCTGGACAACGCGCTGCGCCCGGTGCCGCTGCTGGCCACCGCCTGGCGCCAGCTCGACGACCGCACCTGGGAGTTCCAGCTGCGCCCCGGCGTGCGCTTCAGCAATGGCGAGCCGTTTACCGCCGACGATGCGCGCTACTCGATCGAGCGCGCGCTGAAGCTGCCGGGCGCGCGCACCTTCCGCACCTACCTGAAGTCGGTGGCGGCGGTCGAGGTCACCGGCCCGCTGACCCTGCGCGTGCGCACGCGCTCGCCCAACCCGGTGCTGCCGCAGAACGTGGGCATGGTGGCGATGCTGCCGCGCTCGCTGGGCGCGGGCGTGCGCGAGGCCGATTTCGCCCACGGCAATGCCGCGATCGGCACCGGCCCGTACCGGCTGGTGGCGTGGGAGCATGGCCAGCAGCTGACGCTGTCGCGCAATCCGGGCTACTGGGGCGGGCCGCAGCCGTGGCAGCGGGTGGTGTTCCAGTTCATCCCGAAGGAGCCGGCGCGGGCCTCGGCGCTGCTGTCGGGGCTGGTCGACGTGATCGACGCCTCGTCGGCCAGCATCGCCGAGGCCTTTGCACGCACCAACGGCCGCATCCGCGTGGTCTCCGCCACCTCGTACATGCTGAACTACCTGCAGCTGGACCAGGCGCGTGCGGTCTCGCCCTATGTGCAGGACCATGCGGGCCAGCCGCTGGCGGCCAACCCGTTGCGCGACGTGCGGGTGCGGCAGGCGCTCAGCCTGGCGATCGACCGCGACCTGATCGCCGCGCGCGTGACCAAGGGCGATTCCGTGCCGGCCGGGCAGATGGTGCCGCAGGGCTTCTTCGGCTTCGCCCCGGCGGTGCCGGCGCCGCGCGCCGATGTGGAGCAGGCGCGCCGGCTGCTGGCGCAGGCCGGCTATCCGCAGGGCTTCCGCCTGACGCTGCACTGCCCCAACGACCGCTACCTGAACGACGCCAAGACCTGCGAGGCGGTGGGGCAGATGCTGACCCGCGCCGGCATCCGCACCGAGGTGCGCACGCTGCCGTATTCGGTCTATATCACCCGCGCCACCTCGGGCGGCGCCGGCGGCAAGCCAGAGTTCAGCGCCTTCCTGCTCGGCATCGGCGCGGTCAGCGGCGATTCGCTGGAGCCGCTGGTGGCGGTGGCGCACTCGCAGGACAAGGCTGCCGGCCTGGGCGCCAACAACCGCAGCGGCTATGCCAACGCGGCCGTCGACGAACTGATCGGGCAGGCCATGCACACCATGGCGCCGGCCCCGCGCGAGCTGGCGCAGCAGGGCGCGGCGCAACGGCTGGCGGCCGACGCCGGCATCGTGCCGCTGCACCACCTGCGCGCCGCCTGGGCCTATCGCGACGGGCTCGCGGTGCAGCCGCGCAGCGACGGCTTCACCTATGCCGGCAATATCCGCCCGGCGCCGCCGGCGCTGCCGCAACGTTGACCGCGCCCCTACGTATCCGCATCCCACCGGCTTCCTACCATGCTTGAAACCTTACTCAAACGGCTGCTGCAGAGCATCGCGGTGCTCTGGATCATGTCGGTGCTGACGTTCTGCGCGGTCAACCTGATCGGCGACCCGGTGCACCTGCTGGTCAGCCCGACCGCCACCGAGCAGGAGATCACCGAGGCGCGCCATGCGCTCGGCCTGGACCTGCCCGTGCCGCAGCAGTACCTGCGCTTTCTGAAGGGCGCGCTGCACGGCGACCTCGGCGACTCCTTCGTCTACAACCGGCCCGCGATCGAGCTGATCGTCAGCCGCGTGCCGGCGACGCTGGAACTGGCGGTGACGGCGCTGCTGCTGTCGCTGGGCATCGGCATCCCGATGGGCGTCTATGCCGGCCTGAAGCCGCACAGCCGGCTGGCGCGGATGCTGATGGCGGCCTCGCTCGGCGGCGTGATCATGCCCACTTTCTGGATCGGCATGATCGGCATCCTGGTGTTCTCGGTGAACCTGGGCTGGCTGCCGTCGGGCGGGCGCGGGCCGGTCAGCACGGTGCTGGGCGTGCCGCTGTCGGTGACCAGCTGGGAGGGCATCCGCTTCCTGCTGCTGCCGGCGCTGACGCTGTCGCTGTTCAAGATCTCGCTGGTGGCGCGGCTGACCGAGGCCGGCACGCGCGAGGTGGCGGGGCAGGAGTACATCAAGTTCGCCCGCGCCAAGGGCGTGGGCGGCGCGCGGCTCGTGCTGCGCCACGTGGTGCCCAATGTGCTGATCCCGATCGTGACCGTGGTCGGGCTCGAGTTCGGCCACCTGATCGCGTTCTCGGTGGTGACCGAGTCGGTGTTCTCGTGGCCCGGCATGGGCAAGCTGATCATCGATTCCGTGCTGGCGCTGGACCGCCCGGTGGTGGTGGCCTACCTGCTGGTCACGCTGCTGCTGTTCGTGGTGCTGAACCTGGTGGTCGACCTGCTGTACGTGGTGCTCGACCCGCGCCTGCGGCACAAGGCGGCCTAGCCCTTGCCGCCTCCATTCCCCGCTATCGAAGATTGAATACCGAAGACCGAGACCGAACCGATGTCCCTGCCTCTATCCGAAAACGATGACGCCGTGCCCGCGCTCCCCACGCTCGCGCCGGCGCCGGCCGCCGCGCCGCCGGCACGGCCTTCGCTGCTGCGGCGCTTCTGCGCCAACCGCGTCGCCGCCGCCGCGCTGGCCTTGCTGCTGGTGCTGCTGCTGGTGGCCGTGCTGGCCCATGCGCTCAGCCCGCAGAACCCGTATGACCTGGCCACGGTGTCGGTGATCGATTCCGAGCTGCCGCCCGGCAGCACCGGCTATGAAGGCCGGCCGCACTACTGGCTCGGCACCGACGGCGCCGGGCGCGACCTGCTCAGCGCCATCTTCTACGGCATCCGCATCAGCGTGGGCGTGGGCGTGATCAGCGCGGTGGTGGCGCTGATGGTAGGCAGCGCGGTCGGGCTGGCCGCGGCGTACTTCGGCGGCGTGGCCGATGCCGCGATCATGCGCGTGGTCGACCTGCAGCTGAGCCTGCCGGCGGTGCTGGTGGCGCTGATCCTGCTGGCGGTGCTGGGGCAGGGCGTCGACAAGACCCTGCTGGCGCTGGTGATCGTGCAATGGGCCTATTTTGCCCGCACCGTGCGCGGCGCGGCGCAGGTGGAGCGGCGCAAGGAGTATGTCGAGGCCGCGCTGGGCCAGGGGCTGCCGGCGCTGCGCGTGATGTTCCGCCATATCCTGCCCAACTGCATGGCGCCGCTGGTGGTGACCGGCACGCTGCAGATCGCGCATGCGATCACGCTCGAGGCCACCATGAGCTTCCTCGGCATCGGCCTGCCGCGCACGCAGCCGTCGCTGGGCATGCTGATCGCCAACGGCTTCGAATACATGCTGTCGAACAAGTACTGGATCAGCGTGTTCCCGGGCGTGGCCCTGGTGCTGCTGATCGGCTCGATCAACCTGGTGGGCGACCGCCTGCGCCGCGTGCTCAACCCGCGGCTGGAAGCGTAAGGAGCCCGGCATGGCACTACTGGAAGTTTCCGGACTGAGCACCAGCTTCGCGTTCGCGCACGGCGCGGTGAAGGCGGTCGACGGCGTGTCGTTCACGCTGGAGCCGGGCGAGATCCTGGGGATCGTGGGCGAATCGGGCTCGGGCAAGTCGGTGACGGCGTTCTCGCTGATGAACCTGCTCGATCCGCCCGGGCGCGTTACCGGCGGCTCGGTGCGCTTCAAGGGGCAGGAGCTGCTGGCGTGCTCGCCGCGCCAGTGGCAGGCGCTGCGCGGCGACCGCATCGCCATGGTGTTCCAGGACCCGATGATGTCGCTCAACCCGGTCATGCGCGTGGGCGACCAGCTCGCCGAGACCGTGCTGGTGCATCACCGCCGCACCCGTGCGCAGGCGCATGCGCAGGCGCTCGATGCGCTGGCGCGGGTCGGCATCCCGGCGCCGCAGGAGCGCATGCGCGCCTATCCGCACGAGCTGTCCGGCGGCATGCGCCAGCGCGTGGCGATCGCCAATGCGCTGATCAACCGGCCCGACCTGATCATCGCCGACGAGCCGACCACCGCGCTCGACGTCACCATCCAGGCGCAGATCCTCTACGAGATGAAGCAACTGGTGCGCGAGACCGGCGCCGCCGCGATCTGGATCAGCCACGACCTTGCCGTGGTCAAGGACCTGGTCGACCGTGTCTGCGTGATGTACGCGGGCCGGGTGGTGGAGCAGGGCCCGGTCGATGAACTGATCAGGCGGCCGCTGCATCCGTACACGCGCGGCCTGCTCGATTCGCTGCCGACGCCGGCGATGCGCGGCGCCACGCTGCGCGCGATTCCGGGCGCGGCGCCGGCACTGGCCGCGCTGCCGCCAGGCTGCGCCTTCGCGCCGCGCTGCCCGCGCGCACGCCCGGCGTGTGCGCAGATCCCTGTCGAAACCACTGTGCGCGGCCGCACGCTGCGCTGCTTTTATCCCCTGGAGGCGGCATGACGGTCATGCTCGAAGCGCACAACCTGCAGAAACGCTTTCTGCTCAAGCCCGGCCTGCTCGCGCGCATGGCCGGCAAGCCGGCGCAGGCGGTGCATGCGGTCAACGATGTCTCGCTGCAGGTGCGCCAGGGCGAGGTGCTGGGCGTGGTCGGCGAGTCCGGCTGCGGCAAGTCCACGCTGGGACGCATGCTGGCCGGCCTGCTGCCGCAGACCGGCGGCGAGATCGCGTGGCAAGGCCAGCGCGCCGACATCGCTTCGGCAGCCTATCACCGCGCGGTGCAGATGGTGTTCCAGAATCCTTATGCGTCGCTGAACCCGCGCCTGCGCATCGGCCAGGCCATCACCGAAGGCGCGGTCTACCACGGCCTGATCAAGCGTGCGCGCGCCGCCGCGGCCGCCGGCGAGCTGCTGCAGCAGGTCGGGCTCGATCGCGGCTATGCCGAGCGCTATCCGCACGAGTTCTCCGGCGGCCAGCGCCAGCGCGTGGCGATCGCGCGCGCGCTGGCGCTGCACCCGCGCCTGCTGATCTGCGACGAGGCGGTGTCCGCGCTCGATGTCTCGGTGCAGGCGCAGATCATCAACCTGTTTATGCAGCTGCGGCGCGAGCACGCGCTGACCTATGTCTTCATCAGCCACAACCTGGCGGTGGTGGAGCATATGTCCGACCGCGTGGTGATCATGTACCTGGGCCGCATCGTCGAAAGCGGCCCCGCGCGCGAGGTGTTCGCCGCGCCCAACCATCCCTATACCCGCGCGTTGCTGGCCGACGCGCCGCGCCTGGGCGCCAGTCCGCCCGCGCACCAGCCCATCCGCGGCGAGCTGCCCAGCCCGCTGGCGCCGCCTGGTGGCTGCGCCTTCCATCCGCGCTGCCCGCACGCGAGCGCGCGTTGCAAGACACAAGTGCCGCTGCTGCGCGATATCGGCGGACGCCTGTCCGCCTGCCATTTGAATGACTAGATAGCCGCGGCCCGGCGCGGCGCGCTCACGCTCCCGGTCGAACCCGATCGAACGGTCCCATCCCGCCCGCGCGGGATGGGCGGGTGCGTGCGCGCTGCGCGGGCAGCACACGCGGCAGTCGGACCACAGAGGGGGATTTCTTGCATGACAGACCACGACAGGGGAGCAACAGCATGAACGGTATCCACACCCGGCGCGCACTCGCACGCGCCTGCCTCGGCGGCGCGCTGGCGCTGTTGTCGGCCGCGGCCGGCGCCACGGTGACGCTGTACGGCCGCATCGACACCGACATCGAATACCAGAAGGGGCCCGATGGCCGCGCCACGCAGATCGCCGACAACGCCTCGCGCTGGGGCCTGCGCGGCAGCGAAGAGCTGGGCGGCGGCCTGCGCGCGGCATTCGGCCTGGAGCAGGGCTTTGGCGCCGACAACGGCGTCGCCACCAACCCGCAGTTCCGCCATGCCTTCGTCGGCCTGCAGGGCGGCTTCGGCGCGATCGCGCTGGGCCGGCTCGATTCGGCGACGATCGTCGGTTCGCCGATCTATTCGCAGGTGACGCAGAACATCGACTTCGCCATCCACGATGCGGGCGCCACCGCGATCGGCACCAAAGTGCTGAATGCGCGCAACCGCGTGTCGAATGCGCTGGGGTATATGACGCCGAGCTTCGGCGGCTTCTCGCTGCGCGCGCGCATGAACCTGGCGGGGCCGGATGCGAGCACGCCCAATACCCGGCCGCCGCTGCAGGCGGAGGACGATTTCCGCCAGTTCGACCTGGGCCTGAACTACGCCGCCGGCAAGTTCGCCGCAGGCCTGGGCTATTCGCGCGATGCCAAGAGCGGCGGCCTGGTGGCCAACGATTTCCGCGACAAGGTGCAGGCGGTGGCTTCGTACGACTTTACCGTGGTCAACCTCTACGGCATCGTCGGGCGCGACCGCTACGCCGGCACCGCGACCACGCGTACCGACGTGCCGTACTGGCTGGTCGGCTTCTCGGTGCCGTACGGCGCGCACAAGCTTACCGTCAACTACATGCAGCGCGCGGTGCAGCGCGACCCGCAAGGCCGGCTGAGCAAGGTGCAGGCCGGCTACGGCTACAGCCTGAGCAAGCGCACCATGCCCTATGTCTTCTTCGACCGCGAGGATCCCAACTCGCACAAGTCCGGCGACACCGTGACCACGGTGGGCGTCGGCATCCAGCACAAATTCTGACCATGACGCTTCCGTATTCGCTGACTGAACCGGCCGGGCCGGCGCTGCCGCTGGTGGTGGATTCCCCGCACAGCGGCCTGCTGCATGCCGAGACCCTGCCGCTGGCGGCACCGCCCGAGGCCCTGCTGTCGGGCTGGGACGCCTATGTCGACCAGCTCTTCGCGCATGTGCCGCGGGTGGGCGGCACCTTGCTGTGCGCGGACTTCCCGCGCTGGCTGGTCGACGTCAACCGCGCCCGCGACGATATCGATCCCGACCTGATCGACGGCGCCATGCCTTACGAAGTGCGCCCCAGCGACAAGTCCGGCCGCGGCATGGGCGTGCTGCGCCGGCTGGCGCTGCCGGGCGTGCCGGTCTATGCCGCGACGCTGTCGCCGCATATGGCGGAATACCTGCTCAGGACCTACTACGATCCGTACCACGCCGCGCTGTCCGGCCTGCTGGCGCAGCACCATGCGCGCTGTGGCGCGGTCTGGCACCTCGACTGCCATTCGATGAAGTCGCGCGGCAATGCGATGAACATCGACAACGGCGCGGCGCGGCCAGATTTCGTCGTCAGCAACGGCGACGGCGCGACTTGCTCGGCGGGATTCGTCGAACTGGTGGCGGAGTGCCTGCGCAGCCTGGGCTATGAGGTGGCGGTCAACTGGCCGTACAAGGGCGCGCAGCTGATCCGTGCCTATGCCGATCCGGCGCGGCAGCGCCACAGCCTGCAGATCGAGATCAACCGGGCGCTGTACATGGACGAGGCCACGCTGGCGCAGCATGAAGGCTTTGCCGTGCTGCGCGGCCATCTCGACGAACTGCTCGAGCACGTCGCTGCGTATATCCAGACCGAACTGCGCCACACCGAACTGCGCCGCTGAGCGCAGGCGCGCTTACACCACCTTGCCGGGATTCATCAGCCCGAGCGGGTCCAGCGCGCCCTTGATCGCCCGCATCATGGCGAGCTCGACTTCGCTCTTGTAGTGCCGGTTTTCCTCGCGCTTGAGCTGGCCCAGGCCGTGCTCGGCCGAGATCGAGCCGTTATGCGAGCGCACGCTGTCGTGCACGATGCGGTTGACCTGGTCCTGGTGCGCCAGGAAGTCATCGTGGTCGACGCCTTCGGGCGGCGCCACGTTGTAGTGCAGGTTGCCGTCGCCGAGATGGCCGAAGGTGACCATGCGCGCGCCGGGAAAGGCGTTCTGCAGCAGCGCGTCGGTACACTCGATAAAGTCCGCGACGCGCGAGACCGGCACGGCGATATCGTGCTTGATGTTCTTGCCGTCTTCCACCTGCGCCAGCGGAATATGCTCGCGCAGGTTCCAGAAGTCGCGCGACTGCTGCACCGATTCGGCCACCACCGCGTCGGCGACCACGCCGGCGTCGAACGCGGCCGACATCATGGTCTCGAAGATGCCGCGCGCATGGGCTTCGCTTTCGCTGTCGGACAGCTCCAGCAGCACCAGCTGCGGATGCATCTCCGCGAACGGATAGCGCAGCTGCGGGAAGTGCCGCGTCACCAGCGTCATGCTGAGCGCGGACATCAGCTCGAAGCCGGTCAGCATGGCGCCGGCGTGCGACTGGGCGATGGCCAGCAGCGCCAGCGCGGCGCGCGGGCTCTGCACCGCGGCCAGCGCCGTGACCGACGCACGCGGCAGCGGGAACAGCTTCATCACCGCGGCGGTGATGATGCCCAGCGTGCCCTCGGCGCCGATAAACAGGTCGCGCAGGTCGTAGCCGGTATTGTCCTTGCGCAGGCCGCGCAGCCCGTGCCAGGTTTCGCCGGAGGGCGTCACCACTTCCAGCCCCAGGCACAGTTCGCGCGTGTTGCCGTAGCGCAGCACCGCGGTGCCGCCGGCATTGGTCGACAGGTTGCCGCCGATGGTGCAGCTGCCCTCGGCCGCCAGGCTCAGCGGAAACAGCCGGCCGTGCTCGCGCGCGACCTCTTGCAGCTGCTGCAGCACCACGCCGGCCTCGACCGTGATGGTGTTGTTGAGCGGATCGACCTGGCGGATGCGGTTGAGCCGCTGCAGCGAGATCACCACCTGCGGCGCCCCCGCCACCGGCGTGGCGCCGCCGCACAGGCCGGTGTTGCCGCCCTGCGGCACCACCGCGATCCGGTGCGCGTGGCAGGCATGGACTACCTCGGCGACTTCCGCGGTGTTGCCGGGGCGCAGCACCGCCAGCGCCTCGCCGCGATAACGCTTGCGCCAGTCGGTCAGGTACGGCGCCTGGTCGGCCGCATCGGTCAGCACGTGCTGCGGGCCCAGCGCGGCGCGGCACAGTGCGAGGAAGGAGTCTTGAGGCGAGGTCATGGCGATGGGTGGACGCGGTTCAGGACTTGGGCGCGGCCTTGGCGGCGGCGCGGGCGCGGCGCTTGTACGGGCGCAGGTAGAGGATGGTGCTGGTGAAGAACACCAGCGTCAGCGCCACCTCTACCCACGCCAGCGTGGACGAGGGCGCGCGGTCGCTGGTGGCGCGCACGATGCCCTCGGTGAAGAACAGCAGGATCAGCATCGACGACCACTGCATGGTGTAGCGGTTGCGCGAGAGCACGCCGCGCAGCGGCAGCAGCAGCGGCAGGAACTTGAGGATCAGCCACGAGCCGCCGGGCCGCAGCGGCGCGAGGAACCATTCCCAGGCAATGCACAGCACCAGCAGCGCTAGCAGGCTGCCCACGCTGAGCCGGTACAGCCACGGGCTGTGCAGGGCCTGGTCGCTGTCCGCGGCGGCGGTCATGCCTGCGCTCCGGCCAGGCGCAGCGCGGTCTGCGCCAGCCGGCGGCCCATCGCCATGGCCAGCGCGGATTCGTCTTCGGTGACGGGGCCGCGGTTGTCGCCGTGGGCATGGTGGCTGGGACCGTAGGGCGTGCCGCCGGAGGCCGTCGTCATCAGGCCCTTCTCGGAATAGGGCAGGCCCAGGATCAGCATGCCGTGGTGCAGCAGCGGCAGCATCATCGACAGCAGCGTGGTCTCCTGCCCGCCGTGCAGGCTGCCGGTGGCGGTGAACACGCAGGCGGGCTTGCCGGCGAGGGCGCCCGACAGCCACTGGGCCACGGTGCCGTCGAGGAAGTACTTCACCGGCGCGGCCATGTTGCCGAAGCGGGTGGGGCTGCCCAGCGCCAGCCCGGCGCATTCCTCCAGATCGCGCAGCTCGGCATAGGGCGGGCCGTCGGCGGGGATGTCCGGCGCGGTGGCCTCGCACACGGTGGAAACCGGCGGCACCGTGCGCAGGCGGGCCTGCGCGCCGGGGACGCTGTCGATGCCGGTGGCGATCAGTTCGGCGAGCTTGCGGGTGCTGCCGTGGCGGCTGTAGTACAGGACGAGGATCTCGATCATGGAGCGGGACGGCCGGCGCTGAGAGGATGGTGAAAGGGCGGTGCGCGGAGGATGCCGGCAACAATGCGCGTATTATAGATGCGCCCCCCACGCCATCTGCCGATGGCCTCGTGCCGCGTGCGCTGCGGGGCCCGCACGTCGAACCCTCAACGCTCGACCAACCATCCGACCAACCCGATCCAGGAGCTTGCTTGCGCATGATTGGAGCCCGCGTCGCCCGCCTGCGCCGGGAATGGAACCTGCAAAAGGTGCGTGCCCTGGCGCGCTACGCGCTGCGCCGCGCCGCCGAAGACCGGCTGCCGCAGGTCTCGGCCAGCCTGACCTTCACCACCGTGCTGGCGGTGGTGCCGGTGCTGACCGTGGCCTTCGCGCTGCTGGCCGCGTTCCCGGTGTTCCGCGACTTCCGCAATGCCATCGAGGCATTCCTGTTCCAGAACCTGATTCCCGGCAACGTCAGCGAATCGATCCAGCGCTATCTCGGCATGTTCGCCAAGAGCGCGCGCGGACTGACCGCGATGGGCCTGGCCGGGCTGATGGTGACCTCGGTGCTGACCATGCTGACGGTGGAAGACGCGCTCAACGCGATCTGGCGCGTCAAGCAGCGCCGCCCGCTGGCGCAGCGGGTGCTGGTGTTCTGGGCGGTGCTGACCTTCGGCCCGGTGCTGATCGGCGCGAGCCTGTCGATCAGCTCCTACCTGATCTCGATCTCGGCCGGCTATGTCGGCACCATGCCGGTGGGGCTGGGACTGCTGGTGGGCGCGGCGCCGGTGCTGCTGTCGGCGCTGGCCTTTGCCTTCCTGTACACGGCGGTGCCCAACGCCTATGTCGAGTGGCGCGATGCCATCGTGGCCGGGCTGGTCGCGGCGGTGGCGTTCGAATTCGCCAAGCGCGGCTTCGGCTATTTCATCACCGAGATCCCGGCCTACACCGCGGTCTACGGCACCTTCGCCGCGCTGCCGCTGTTTCTGCTGTGGATCTACCTGAGCTGGCTGGTGACGCTGCTGGGCGCGACCATCGCCGCCAACCTGCCGGTGATCCGGCAGGGCTACTGGCGCCGCCGCAGCTTTGCCGGCAGCGAGTTCTTCGACGCGCTGGGCGTGCTGCTGCTGCTCTACCGCGCCCGCGACGAAGTGCCGCGCAGCGTCGGCGAACTGGACCTGAGCCGCAAGCTGCGGGTCGAGGCCGACTACCTGTCGAGCCTGCTGGACAAGCTCAAGGCCATGCACCTGGTTGGCCGGCTGCAGCAGGAGCGCGGCCAGGCCCACTGGGCACTGCTGTGCGACCCGTCGCAGGTGACGCTGCGCACGCTGCATGACCGGCTGGTGCTGAACCTGCCGCGGCTGCCGCGCACTGCGCTGGCGCAGCATTTGCGCGGGGCCGAGGCGCTCAAGTCGATATTGGACAATCCGCAGCTGGATCAGACGCTGGAGGCGGTGTTCCGGCAGCAGCCGGTGGATTTGCCGCCGACGGCCGGCGATGGCGACGGGCAGCGACCGCGGCGTGCGCTGGAGGTGGTGCCGCCGGGGTGGCATGGACAGGTTTGAATGATTGGTTAGACGTCAGACGTTGGCGTTGTTGAGTGGTCGCTGTTTGTGACATGCTGTCGGCTGTTGAAATGCATTGTTCCGCCCTCCTGGGCGGAACCACGCGGTTCAAGCGCCGACAGCATGTCACCAACAGCGACCACCCCAACAAGGGCCAAGCCCCGCCCCCTTCAAAACGGAATCCTCCCCCGCCAGATATCGGCATACATCACCCAATCCCCCATCAGGCTATAAACGGGATGCCGGAACGTAGCCGGCCGGTTCTTCTCGAACCCGAAGTGCCCGACCCAGGCAAACGCATAGCCCGCCACCATCGCAGCGAGCAGCCACCACCAATTGCCGGTCACGACCAGCGCCACCAGGCACAGCAGCGCCACCGTCGAGCCGGCAAAATGCAGCCGCCGGCAGGTCCGGTTCTGGTGCTCGCTCAGGTAGTACGGATAAAAGGCTGCAAAATTCTCGAACTCGCGCGCGCTGGTGTGGGCCATGGCTGTCTCCGGCAGGTCTTGTTTGCTGCAGTGTAGACCTTCGGCGCCGGGATGTAATGCGGACGGCCGCCGGCGTGGCCAGCCGTCCGGGACCAGCGTCAGCCCGCTGCTACCACCTTGCGCGCAAACGCCGCCAGCGCATCCAGCACTTCATCCGGACGCTCGCCCATCAGCGCATGGCCGCACGGCACCGTTACCACGCTCGCGCTGCGCATCTTGCCGGCCAGCGCCTGCGCCGCCTTGGGCGAGGTCATCATGTCCTTGCTGCCGGTGATGAACAGCGCCGGGCACGCCGCCGCCGCGGCGGCTTCCTCGCCATGGGCATAGGCGTTGCAGGCCGAGAAGTCGTTGTGGAACACATGCGCCTGCGGGTTGTTGCGCGACACCCGTTCCATCAGCCGCTGGCTGCCGCCGTGCATCCACGCGCCGGGGCCCGGCGACGACGGCTTGTTGGCGAGGCTCGAGTGCGACCAGGCATTGACCATGGCGATGGCGTCGCCCTCGTGGTTGAGCGAGGCGTCGAGCAGCGCGTCCGAGACCTTCATCGGATAGGCCGTGGCCAGCAGGCCGATGCCGCGCACCGCCTGCGGATGCCGCGCCGCACATTCCAGCGCGATCAGCGAGCCCATGCTGTGGCCGAACACGAAGGCCGGCGCGGTGACGCCGGCGGCGGCCACCAGCGCCATGACCCAGTCCGCCATGGCTTCGACCGTGGCCAGCGGCGCGCCCTGGCTGCGGTTGTGGCCGGGCAGGTCCACCGCCAGCACCGAGAAGCCATGGTTGGCGAACCAGCGCGTCTGCAGCGCCCAGACGCTATGGTCGTTCTGCGCGCCGTGGACGAAGACGGCGCAGGGCAGGGCGGGATCGAACGGTTTGCCGCCGGTATAGGCGTAGGCCGGCTGGCCGGCGAGGTTCAGTTCCATCAGGCTTGTCCTCCCTTGCCACTCATGGCCTTCTCGGCCGCCTTCAGGCCGCGCTTGAGGTCGTCGATCAGGTCATCCGGGTCTTCCAGGCCGACCGACAGCCGGATCGTGCCTTCGGTAATGCCCGCCGACTGCAGCGCGGCTGCGTCCATGCGGAAGTGCGTGGTCGAGGCCGGATGGATCACCAGCGAGCGCGCGTCGCCGACATTGGCCAGGTGCGAGAACAGCGCCAGGCTTTCGATAAAGCGCTGGCCGGCCAGCCGGTTGCCCTTCAGGTTGAAGCTGAACACCGCACCGCAGCCGCGCGGCAGCAGGCGCTTGGCGAGTTCGTAGTCGGGGTGCGATTCCAGCTCCGGATACGACACCGACTCGACCATCGGGTGCGACACCAGGAACTGCACCACCTTGCGGGTGTTGTCGACATGGCGGCTCATGCGCAGCGGCAGCGTCTCGACGCCCTGCAGCAGCTGCCACGCCGCCATCGGGTTCATGCAGGCGCCGAAATCGCGCAGCCCTTCGCGGCGCGCGCGCAGCAGGAACGGCGCCACCGTGCTTTCCTCGGTGAACACCATGTTGTGGAAGCCCTCGTAGGGCTCGGACAGCTCCGGGAAGCGCCCCGAGGCCTCGAAGTCGAAGGTGCCGCCCTCGGCCAGCACGCCGCCGATGGTGGTGCCGTGGCCGCCCAGGAACTTGGTGGCCGAGTGGTAGAGCAGCCCGGCGCCATGGTCGAACGGGCGCAGCAGGTAGGGCGTGGTGAAGGTGGAATCGACCAGCAGCGGGATGCCATGGTCCTGGCCCAGCTGCGCCAGGGTCGGGATGTCGAGCACGTCGAGGCCGGGGTTGCCGAGCGTCTCGCCGAACAGCAGCCGGGTCTCGGGCCGGATCGCGGCGCGCCAGGCGTCGATATCGCGCGCCTTGACGAAGGTGGTCTCGATGCCGAAGCGGCGCAGCGTGTAGTGCAGCAGGTTGTGCGAGCCGCCGTACAGCGCCGACGACGCGACGATATGCGAGCCCGCGCCCATCAGCGTGGCCACCGCCAGGTGCAGCGCGGCCTGGCCCGAGGCCGTGGCGATGGCGCCGGCGCCGTTCTCGAGCGCGGCGATGCGTTCCTCGAGCACGGCCACGGTGGGGTTGGAAATGCGCGAGTAGACGTGCCCCGCGCGTTCCATGTTGAACAGCGACGCGGCGTGCTCGCTGTCGCGGAACACGAAGGACGTGGTCAGGTGGATGGGGGTGGCGCGGGCCCCGGTGGCGGGGTCGGGCGCGGCGCCGGCGTGCAGCGCCAGCGTGTCGAAGCGGGTTCCGGACATGGTCGGTCGGCCTTGAGTTGTCTCCGGCCAGCATCGTAGCATCGTGCGCCCGCCCACGCGCGCTCACACGGCCACCCGCCCGCAAACCGGCCTCCCGCTTTACTTTGGCGGCGGGTTTGGGCTAGCATCGGCCAACGGGCACGCGGTGCCCGCACACCCATAGACAGATAACAATGTGACCGGTATCGCCCCCGGTGCCACGGCCGGCGCGATACCCTCAGTTTCAGCTCAGTGTGAGCGCAGGCAGCGGAGACCAACATGAAAGTCAGCGACATCCTCCAGATCAAGGGCAATACGCTCTATACCGTGACGCCTGACACCTCATTGCTGGTTGCCGTGCACACCATGGCCGAGCACGATATCGGCTCGCTGGTGGTGATGGAGTACGGCGACCTGGTCGGCATGCTGACCTTCCGCGAGATCATCGAGACCCTGGCCCGCAACAACGGCAACGTCGGCACCAGCAGCATCCGCAAGGTGATGGACGATGCGCCGCTGACCTGCACCATGGAAACCGACGTCAACGAGGTCCGCCGCATGATGCTGGAGCGTCACACCCGCTACCTGCCCGTGCTCGACAACCGCACGCTGATGGGCGTGATCTCGTTCTACGACGTCGCCAAGGCCGTGGTCGAGGACCAGAGCTTCGAGAACAAGATGCTCAAGGCCTATATCCGCGACTGGCCGGAAGAGCGCGCCGAGTGAGGGCGCCGGGCCGCGCCGGCTGTGTCTGCCGGAAGCCCCCAGGCTTACTGAAGCCGCCTGCGGAAATACCCTCGGTTGGCGCCACCCGGCCGCGGCAAGGTGGCGGCAAGGCCGCGGCTGCGGCACACTAGCCGGCGTTTCCATTTCCGTTGGCGGTCGCCCCCGACCGGCCCCTCCATGAGCCAACACAGCCAGTTCCGACTGCTCGGCCTGCGCCGTTTCGCGCCGTTCTTCTGGACCCAGTTCCTGGGGGCGATGAACGACAACGTGTTCAAGGTCGCCTTCACCTCGCTGGTGACGTACCACACGGCGCTGTTCGACGGCGTCGACGCGCGCAGCGCGGCGTTCCTGATCTCGGCCATCTTCATTGCGCCGTTCGTGCTGTTCTCGGCCACCAGCGGGCAGATTGCCGACAAGCTGGAGAAGTCGCGCCTGATCCGGCTGGTCAAGTCGCTGGAGATCGCCATCATGGTGCTGGGCCTGGCCGGCTTTGCCTGGCACAGCGCGCCGCTGCTGTACGCCGGCACCTTCCTGATGGGTTTGCATTCCACGCTGTTCGGGCCGGTCAAGTTTGCCTACCTGCCGCAGCACCTGGACGAGAGCGAACTGGTCGGCGGCAACGGGCTGGTCGAGATGGGCACCTTCGTCGCGATCCTGATCGGCACGCTGATCGGCGGCGAGCTGGCCGGGCTGCAGCACGGCGGCGCCATGGTCGGGCCGCTGTACGTCGGCGCGGCCTGCGTGATCATCGCCGTCGCCGGGCGCCTGGTGGCGGGCCGGATCCCGGCGTCGCCGGCGCCGCAACCGGACCTGCGCATCAACTGGAACCCGTTTTCCGAGACCTGGCGCAACCTGGTGCTGGCGCGCGGCAACCGCACCGTGTTCCTGAGCCTGCTCGGCATTTCGTGGCTGTGGTTCCTTGGCGCGACCTTCCTGACCTCGTTCTTCAGCTATGCCAAGGATGTGCTGGGCGGCGACCAGAACGTGGTGACGCTGCTGCTGGCGGTGTTCTCGCTCGGCATTGGCACCGGTTCGCTGCTGTGCGAGCGCCTGTCCGGGCGCCATGTCGAGATCGGGCTGGTGCCGTTCGGCTCGATCGGCATGACCGTGTTCGCGGTCGACCTGTACTTTGCCAGCCAGGGGCAGGCGCCGGCCGCGCTGAGCGGCATCGGTGCCTTCCTGGCCGCGCCGCACCACTGGCGCGTGCTGGCCGACCTGTTCCTGCTGGCGATGTTCGGCGGCTTCTACAGCGTGCCGCTGTACGCGCTGATCCAGAGCCGCAGCGCGCCCACGCACCGCGCCCGCATCATCGCCGCCAACAACATCCTGAACAGCTTCTTCATGATCGCGGCCTCGCTGCTGGGCGTGGCGCTGACGCAGGCGGGCTATACCATCCCGCAGCTGTTCCTGGTGGTGGGGCTGCTCAATGCGGTGGTCGCGGTCTACATCTATTCGCTGGTGCCGGAGTTCCTGCTGCGCTTTATCGCGTGGATCCTGGTCCATACCCTCTATCGCCTGCGCCGCATCAACGCCGAGCGCATTCCCGCCGAGGGGCCGGCGGTGCTGGTGTGCAACCACGTCAGCTTTGCCGATGCGGTGGTGCTGATGGCGTGCAGCCCGCGCCCGGTGCGCTTCGTGATGGACCACAACATCTTCAGGGTGCCGCTGCTGTCGTGGTTCTTCCGCCAGGCGCGCGCGATCCCGATCGCGCCGGCGCACCAGGACCCCGAGATGCTCAGGCGCGCCTACGACAGCGTGGCCCAGGCGCTCGAAGACGGCGACCTGGTCTGCATCTTCCCGGAAGGCAAGATCACCGCCACCGGCGACATCAATCCGTTCAAGCAGGGCGTGCAGCAGATCATCCGCCGCACGCCGGTGCCGGTGGTGCCGATGGCACTGCGCGGGCTGTGGGGCAGCTTTTTCTCGCGCAAGGGCGCGCCGGCGATGTCGCGGCCGTTCCGGCGCGGCATCCTGAACCGGCTCGAGCTGGTGGTGGGCGAGCCGGTGCCGCCGGAATCCGCAACCCCCGAAGGCCTGCAGCAGATGGTGCAGGCCCTGCGCGGCGACTGGCGCTAGCCGACGCAAAGGCGATCCCCGATGATTACCCTCTACACCTTCGGCCCCGCCTTCGGGCTGCCCGACGCCAGCCCCTTCGTCACCAAGGCCGAGATGCTGCTCAAGCTGGCCGGCCTGCCGTACACCGCGCGCCCCGGCAGCCTGCGGCGCGCGCCCAAGGGCAAGCGCCGTACCTGGACGACATGGGCCGGATCGTGGCCGATTCCACCATGATCCGCTGGCATATCGAGAAGACCTACCACATCGATTTCGACGCGGGCCTGAGCGCGGCCGAGCGCGGCATCGCCTGGGCCGCCGAGAAGCTGATGGAGGACCATCTCTACTGGGCGGTGGCGCGCGTGCGCTGGCTCGACCAGGCCAATTTCGACAAGGGCCCGGCCCAGTTCTTCCGCAGCGTGCCGGCGCCGGTGCGCGGGCTGGCCGAGCGGCTGGTGCGCTACAAGGTGCGCAAGACGCTGTGGGGGCAGGGCCTGGGGCGGCATAGCGAGGAAGAGCTGGTGGCGCTGGCGAGCAAGGGCGTGACCTCGATTGCCGACATCCTGGGCGACAAGCGCTACCTGATGGGCGACCAGCCGTGCGGGGCCGATGCCACGCTGTTTGCCTTCGCCGGCAGCCTGCTGTGCCCCGTATTCGACACCCCGATCCGCACCGCGGCCGAGGGCCATGCCAACCTGGTGGCCTATATGGAGCGGATGCGCGCCGAGTTCTACCCGGAGCTGGCCGCCGCGCCGGTGGCGCAGGGCGTCGCCGCCTGACCTGACGCCGCCGGCTGGGTCCGCCCAGGCCCGCCCGAGCCCGGCCATTGGCCTTACAATGGAGGCCGTCCCCAATTCCTGTGCGGTTTCCATCATGTCCGGCAACACCCTTGGCCTGCTTTTCACTGTCACCACCTTCGGCGAATCGCACGGGCCGGCCATCGGCGCGGTGGTGGACGGCTGCCCGCCGGGCCTGGCGCTGACCGAGGCCGATATCCAGGGCGACCTGGACCGCCGCAAGCCCGGCACCTCGCGCCACGTGACCCAGCGCAAGGAGCCCGACCAGGTCGAGATCCTGTCCGGCGTGTTCGAGGGCAAGACCACCGGCACCCCGATCTGCCTGCTGATCCGCAACACCGACCAGCGCAGCAAGGACTACGGCAATATCGTCGAGACCTTCCGCCCGGGCCATGCCGACTACACCTACTGGCAGAAGTACGGCATCCGCGACCATCGCGGCGGCGGCCGTTCGTCGGCGCGCCTGACCGCGCCGGTGGTGGCGGCGGGCGCGGTGGCCAAGAAATGGCTGCGCGAGCAGTACGGCACCGAGATCCGGGGCTATATGTCGCAGCTGGGCGAGATCGCGGTGCCGTTCACCGACTGGTCGCATGTGCCGGAGAACCCGTTCTTCGCCGCCAATGCCGACATCATCCCCGAGCTCGAAACCTATATGGACGCGCTGCGCCGCGACGGCGACTCGGTCGGCGCGCGCATCGAGGTGGTGGCCAGCCACGTGCCGGTGGGCCTGGGCGAGCCGCTTTTCGACAAGCTCGACGCCGATATCGCGCACGCGATGATGGGCATCAACGCGGTCAAGGGCGTCGAGATCGGCGCCGGCTTCGACAGCGTCGCGCAGCGCGGCAGCGTGCATGGCGACGAGCTGACCGCCGCGGGCTTCCGCACCAACAACGCCGGCGGCGTGCTGGGCGGCATCTCCACCGGGCAGGACATCACCGTGTCGCTGGCGATCAAGCCGACCTCGTCGATCCGCACCCCGCGCGAATCGATCGACAAGGCCGGCAACGCCGCCACCGTCGAGACCTTCGGCCGCCACGACCCGTGCGTGGGCATCCGCGCCACGCCGATCGCCGAGGCCATGCTGGCGCTGGTGCTGATCGACCACGCGCTGCGCCACCGCGCCCAGTGCGGCGACGTCCGCGTCGACACGCCGCGCATCCCCGCGCAGGCCGGCCAGACCCGCTGACTTGACGCCGCAGCGCGCGGGCGGCCAAGGCGGGGCCGGCGGCCCCGACCATGCCCGCTTCGGGCTCTTCTACCTGGGCTATTACGGCTACGTCGGCCTGATCTCGCCCTACGTCAGCCTGTACTTCGCCGACCGCGGCTTCGACCCGGTGCAGATCGGCGTGCTGATGGCGAGCTTCCAGGTCAGCCGCATCGCCGGGCCCTACCTGTGGGGCTGGCTCTCCGACATGATGCACACGCGCGTGCGCATCCTGCGCGTGAGCGCGTTCACCTCGCTGCTGGCGTTCCTGGTGCTGCCGGGCGTCGGCAGCTACGGCGGCATGATGGCGATGATGCTGACGCTGAGCCTCTTGACCAGCGCGATGTCGCCGCTCGGCGATGCCCTGACCATTTCCACGCTGCGCCGCTACGGCGCCTTCGACCACAGCTACGGCCGCATCCGCATGTTCGGCTCGCTCGGCTTTATCGGCGCGGTGCTGGCCGGCGGGGCGCTGTTCGAGGCGGTCGGCATGCGCGCGTTCCCGTGGGTGGCAAGCGCGGTGCTGGCAATCCTGGCCGGGGTGGTGCTGACCATGCGCGACGCCGCCGACGAAGGCCCGCGCACGACGCCGCCGCGCGCCTTGCCGCTGCTGCGCCGCCCGGACGTGGCCTGGTTCCTGGCGTCGGCCTTCCTGATGATGTTCGCGCACGCCGCGCTCTACGTGTTCTACTCGCTGTGGCTGGAGACACTGGGCTACAGCAAGTTCGCCATCGGCATGATGTGGACCATCGGCGTGGTCGCCGAGATCGTCTTCTTCTACTACCAGGGGCTGCTGTTCGCGCGCCTGGCGCTGCGCACCATCCTGGCCGGCACCTTCGTGCTGGCGGCACTGCGCTTCGGGCTGACCGGCTACTTCGCGCAACTGGCGTGGCTGATGGCGCTGGTGCAGGTGCTGCACGCGGCGACCTTCGCCGCGCACCACAGCGCCAGCCTGAAGCGCCTGCAGGCCTGGTTTGCCGGGCCGCTGCAGGGGCGCGGGCAGGCGCTGTACACAGGCATTTCCTACGGCGTCGGCGGCACGCTCGGCGGGCTGGCGATGGGCTGGACCTGGAACGCGCTGGCGCCGGCGCACACCTTCGGGCTCGCCGCCGTGGCCGCGGCGGCGGGCGCCTTCTGCGCGGTGATGAGCTTTCGCGCGGAGGGCGACGGTGCGCTTCAGTCCAGCACCGCGCAGACCCGCTCCGCAATCGCCAGCGACGAGGTCAGCCCCGGCGATTCGATGCCGAACAGGTGAACCAGCCCCGGCACGCCGTGCACGGCGGGGCCGTCGATGCGGAAGTCGGCCGCGGCTTCGTGCGGGCCGCTGATCTTGGGGCGGATGCCGGCGTAGCCGGGCTGCAGCGCGCCGTCGGCCAGTCCCGGCCAGTAGCGGCGCACCTCGTCATAGAAGGCGTCGGCGTCGGCCGCATCCACCCCGTATTCGATCTCGTCGATCCAGCGCACATTGGGGCCGAAGCGCGCCTGGCCGCCCAGGTCGATGGTCAGGTGCACGCCAAGTCCGGCGGCCTCGGGCACGGGATAGATCAGCCGTGAGAACGGCGCGCGGCCGGCCAGCGTGAAATAGCAGCCCTTGGCGTAGTACTGCGGCGGGATATGGGCTTCGGGCATGCCATCGAGGCGGCGTGCCAGCTCGGGTGCCGTGAGCCCGGCCGAATTGACCACCGTGCGCGCCAGCAGCGTGGTGGTGCTGCCGTCTTCCGCGCCGATCTCCAGGCGGATGCCGTCCGCCGTGACCGCGCCGCCCAGCACCGGCGACTGCACCGCCAGCATCGCGCCGACGTTTTCCGCATCGCCCAGCAGCGCCGTCATCAGGCCGTGGCTGTCGACGATGCCGGTCGACGGCGACAGCAGTGCCGCCTCGCACTGGAGTTGCGGCTCCAGTGCCTGCGCTTCGGCCCGGTCGATCAGGCGCAGGTCGTCCACGCCGTTGGCGGCGGCCCTGGCGCGGATGCTTTCGAGCGTCGCCACCTGGGCCGCGCTGGTGGCGACGATCAGCTTGCCGCAGCGCTGGTGCGCGACGTGGCGGCTGGCGCAGTAGTCGTACAGCATGGCCTTGCCGCGCACGCACAGCTGCGCCTTGAGCGAGCCCGCCGGATAGTAGATGCCGGCATGGATGACCTCGCTGTTGCGCGCGCTGGTGATGGTGCCGAAGGCGTTCTCGGCTTCCAGGATGATCACTTCGCGGCCTTGCAGCGCCAGTGCGCGCGCCACCGCCAGTCCCACCACGCCGGCGCCGATCACGACGCAATCCACTGTTTCCATGGTTGTTCCTTGCTTCAGGGTTCAGGGGTCTCGATATATCCGGGTTCAGGCGGGCAGGCCCAGGCGCGCGGCGGCGGCCGCCAGGTGCTGCTGCGCGGCGTTGCGCGCGGCCGCGGCATCGCCGGCGGCAATCGCTTCGGCCAGGGCCGCGTGCTCCTGGTCGGCGGCGCGCGGCGCGCCGGTGGCGCTGGCCAGCCGCGCGGTGTTCTCCCACGCGCGCTGGCGCGCGGCCAGCATCTGCTGGCTTACGAAATCCGTCAGCCCGGTAAAGCAGGGGTTGTGCGCGGCCTCGGCAATGGCATGGTGGAACGCCATGTCGGCCGCGGCGGCGCTGGCCATGTCGCCGTGGCCGTCGGCCTGCGCCTGCATTGCCGCCAGCGCGGCGCGGATGGCGTCGAGGTCGGCCTCGGTGCGCCGCTGCGCCGCCATTTCGGCGCAGGCGGTTTCCACCACGCGGCGCAGCTCGAACAGCTGGGCCAGCGTCGGGCCGCCGTCGGGCGCGCTGGCCACGCGCCAGGCCTGGCCGCCCGGGGTGTCGGACACATAGGCGCCGGAGCCCTTGCGCGTGACCAGCACGCCGTCGGCCTTCAGCTGGGCAATGGCCTCGCGCACGATCGGGCGGCTGACGCCGAAGGCGTCGGCCAGCGCGGACTCGGCCGGCAGGCGCGCGCCCGCGCCGTAGCGGCCGGCAAGGATGTCGTCATGCAGGGTCTGCGCGATGCGGGTGGCAAGCGATGCGGGGCGGGGCAGGAGAGTGTTCATGGCGCTCGATGTGTCAGGCTGTCTGACAGCTTTTCGCGATTCTGGCCTCAACTTTGCGGCGCGTCAAGCTTGCAGCAGGTAACCGATGCTACACATGCGGCCTTGGTGTCCATTGCCCGGCACTTAATTTCGCCGCGCGGACGCCGATAGAAGCCCAATACAGGCGGCGGAGTCCCGTGCGTCAGTGCTGCCCAGGGCTCGGCGCGTCCCAGCACGCCCACGCCGGGGCCAACTGCAAACAGCCATGATCCAGCTCACCCCTAACGATCTTCCCGTCGGCCACCCGCTGCCCTGGTCATTGCTCGATGGCGATGGCAACCTGGTGCTCGGCAGCGGCAACATCATCCCCGATGCGCGCGACCTGGCGCTGGTGTTCCGCCACGGCACGGTGTGCCGCGACGATGTCGGCGATGAAGCCGGCAACAAGGCCGCCGACGAGCTGCGACCTGCCACCGGGCCGCTCGGCCTGCAGGTCGGCACGCTGCTGCATATCAAGCTGGACGGCGAGGCCGCGCGCCCGGCCGCGAGCCGCCTGATCGGCTTTATCGAGCAGGGCCTCTTTGTCACCTGGCCGCAACTGGGCGGGCGCGACCTGCCGCTGCAGGCTGGCGACGGCGTGCTGCTGCGCGGCTTCTCGGGACACGCCATCCACAGCTTCACTTCGACCATTACCGCGGTGTGTCGCAGCCCGTTCCGCTATCTGGTGCTGTCGGCGCCGGTGCAGCAGCACGCGACGCCGGTGCGCAAGGCGGCGCGCGTGCCGACCCGCCTGGCCGCTTACCTGACCGAACCCGGCGATGACGAGGGTAGCGACGGCAGCGCCGCGCGCCTGTCGCTGCTGTCGGACCTCAGCACCGGCGGCGCGCTGGTGCAGACCACCTCGCCGGCCCCCGCGCCGGGCAGCCGCGTGCGGCTGCGCTTCAAGCTGCGTACCGCGTCGCTGGACAGCGAGGTGGTGATCGATGGCTGGGTCCGCATCGCGCCTGCCAGGGCCGCTGGCGACGATGCCGACTTCCCCGCCTTCGGCGTGGCCTTCGATGTGCTGGCCGAGCGCGAACTGACGCTGCTGCAGTGCTACATCTACGAACAGCTGCTCTCCAGTACCCGCATGCCGGTGCAACCCGCAGCTGTAGCGGCCGTTTAGAGGGAATCCGCTAATGTTTTGATTGTCTCCCCGGGGCGGGCCGTCTTTACTGCTTCCAACATAAAAAGACCCACCACCGAGGAGACCAGATGGAGCACGGCGAATCCCACGCGTGCGGGCAACGCACGCCCGTAGCGCGCACGCAGCAGCAGTCCCGCAATTCCCGAGGCAGGCTGGCAGGCACGGCCGCGGCGCTGGCCGCCGCAGCCATGCTGGCGCTGCCGGTACCCGTCGCCGCGGCCACCGCCAATGGCGACTACGCCAAGACGCGCTACCCGATCGTGCTGGTCCACGGCCTGACCGGCGCGGCGAAGATGGCCGGCGTGCTCGACTACTGGTATGGCATTCCTGAAATGCTGCGGGCCCACGGCGCGCAGGTCTATGTCGCGACGGTGCCGTCGTTCAACAGCGATGCCGAGCGCGCGCTGGCGCTGCAGGCCTATGTGCGCGCGGTCAAGCTGGAAAGCGGCGCCGACAAGGTCAACCTGATTGGCCACAGCCAGGGCGGGCCGACCTCGCGCGTGCTGGCGGCGATGTCGCCGCAGGACGTGGCCTCGGTCACCACCATCGGCAGCCCGCACCGCGGCAGCGAAGTGGCCGACACCGTGCTCGACCTGATCCAGGGCATCGGCGCCATCCCGATTGCCGGACCGGTGCTGGTCAGCCTGATCCAGGGCGTGTTCGATACGGTCGGCTGGTTCAACGGCATCAGCAACGGCCAGGCGCTGGACCAGGATGCGCTGGCTTCGCTCAAGAGCCTGACCACGCGCGGTGCCGCCGAACAGAATGCGCGGCTCGACGCCACGCTGGTGCCGGGCACGAAGTCGGCGCTGGGCGCGGACTGCGACAGCGCCGGCGCCGTGTCCGAGCAGCGCCAGGCGCGCGACGCCGCGGGCAATCTCGTCACCCATACCCAGGCCGCGTATTCGTGGACCGGTCAGGGCGGGCCACTGAGCCTGCTGCGCTCCAACCTGCTGGATCCGTCCACGGTGATGATGTCGACCTCGGCGGGGCTGATGGCGCTGAAGGGCGCCGGCGCCAATGACGGGCTGGTCTCGGTGTGCAGCAGCAAGTGGGGGCGGGTGCTGGCCACCGGCTATTACTGGAACCATCTCGACGAGGTCAACCAGATGGCCGGCCTGTACCAGGATGCCGATCCGCGCACGGTGATCCTGAACCACGCCAACCGGCTGCGCAATGACCAGCTCTGAGCGAGCGCCGCGGTTCTGGCTGGCCTTGCTACCGGCCGGCGCCGCGGCCGCAGCGGTGTACTGGCTGACCATGCCGCCGGCTGCGGCGCCCGTGTCGCAGCAGGCGGCGGTGGCGGTCGCCGCGGCTCCGCTTGCGTCATCGGCGGCGCCGGCACCCGCTGGCGCCGCCGCCTGGCCATCGCTGGCCGGCGTGGAGATGCCCGCAGGTCCCGAGGCCGATGCCGCGGGCAACCTGCGGCTGACGCGCGCGCTGCGGACCTATTTCGATTATTTCCTGAGCGCGCGCAACGACGCCGGCGGCATCGATGCGCTCGACGCGCTGGTGCATGACGATATTCGCCGCCACGTGCCGCAGCCCGCGGCCGGACAGGCGTGGCAGCTGTGGCGCCGCTACGTGGCCTACCTGGCCGAGATCCAGCCCGAGGCCGTGCGCAAGCCGCTGGCGGACGCGGACGGCACGCTCGATGCGCAGCAGGTGCAGCAATTGCGCGCGCTGCTGGCGCAGCGCAACGCGGCGCGCCAGCGCTGGCTGCCTGAAGTCGCGCAGGCTTGGTTCGGCGAAGAGCAGGCCTATGACGAGGCCATGCTGGCGCGGCTGGAGATCATGGCGCAGGCGGGCCTGGACGACGCGCAGCGGCGGCAGCGGCTGGCCGACCTCGACGCCACGCTGCCTGAACCCTTGCGCGCCGCAAGCGCAGCCAGCGCGCGCCCGCAGGCCATCAGCCAGACCATCTCAGAGCTGCAGGCGGCCGGACGCACCACGCAGGACATCGGCGCCGCGCTGGCACAGGCCTACGGCCCCGAGGTGGCGCAGCGCTACCAGCAGCAGGCGCAGGCCGAGCAGTCATGGCAGCAGCGTTACCACGACTACGCGGCGCGGCGCGCGCAGATCGAGGCGTTCGCGGGGTTGTCGGAGCAGGATCGGCGGCAGCAACTTGACGCGCTGCGCAGGCAGGCTTTCGACAATCCGAGCGAGGCGCTGCAGGCGGAAGTGGTGGATAGTGCGATGGCTGCAAGAAAAACGGCACCGTAAATCGGTGCCGTCATTGCGTCAGCTGATTGTGTGCTCCCTCTCCCGCGTGCTGTATAGACCGGGGACATAGGTAACAGGTGTGCCAGGACATGGGTAACACTTTTCCCGCTTAGTCAGCGGGAGGATAACGTTGCCCTGGAGCCAAACCACCGTGAAGCAGCAAAGAGAAGAGTTCGTCCGCCTGGCACGCCAGGCGGACGCCAACATTGCGGAGCTTTGCCGCCGCTTCTGCATCAGTCGCAAGACCGGTTACAAGTGGTTGAATCGAGAGGATCTGGACGACCGAACTCGGCGTCCACATAGCTCTCCCGGTCGAACTCCAGCTGCCGTCGAAGAGCGCGTGCTAGCGATTCGAGCCGAACATTCGGCCTGGGGCGCCCGCAAGATCGCACACGTGCTGGAGCGCGACCACCGCCTCCAGATCGCCCCGAGTACAGTCAATTGGGTGCTGCGCCGCCATGGCTTGATCGATCCGGCCGCCAGCGCGGCCGCGACAGCATGGCAGCGCTTCGAGCACGACCGGCCCAATGCACTATGGCAAATTGACTTCAAAGGTCACTTCGCGACCGACACGCAGAGGTGCCACCCGCTCACGGTCTTGGACGATCACTCCCGGTTCAATGTGCTGCTCAGGGCCTTGGGCAACGAACAGTTTGAATCCGTACAAGAAGCGTTAGCGAAGGCTTTTGCGCGCTATGGGCTGCCCGAGCGGATCAATGCAGACAACGGCCCGCCCTGGGGTTCTCCAGTGCCTCGTGCGTTAACCACGCTGGGCGCCTGGCTGATTCGCCTGGGCGTGCGGCTCAGTCATAGCCGACCTGGCCATCCTCAGACCAACGGCAAGGACGAGCGCTTCCATCGAACCATGCAGGCAGAGCTGCTGGCCAACCAGCGCTTCCGGGATCTGGATGATGCGCAGCATCACTTCAGCCATTGGCGCCACGTGTACAACTTCAAGCGCCCACACCACGCGCTGGATATGGAGACACCCGCAAGCCGCTATGCGCCTAGTCCACGGGCGATGCCGCGCGAACTCCCGCCTATCGAGTACGACAGCGATGACATCGTGCGAAAGGTAGGCGACGGTGGGCGCATCTGCTTCCGGGGAAAGACGTTCCGGGTCGGACGAGCCTTGATCGGAACGCCCGTAGCATTGCGCCCTCGCGTGGACCTGGACGGCACCTTTGACGTCTACTTCTGCCATCAAAAGGTGGCCACAATAGACCTACAGCAGGTCTATTAAACTGGAGACTGGACTGTTACCCATGTCCCGGCACATGTGTTACCCATGTCCCCGGTCCATACAGCGTGCGGGAGAGGGCTGGGGTGAGGGCCAGCAGATCCACGAAGTAAAGACCCGTGGTATGCCAGTGCCTGCCCTCACCCCCGGCCCCTCTCCCGCAAGCGGGAGAGGGGAGCAAACCGGCAGCGTCTTACATCCCAACGTAGTTCGGCCCGCCACCACCCTCCGGGGTCACCCACACAATATTCTGCGTCGGGTCCTTGATGTCGCAGGTCTTGCAGTGCACGCAGTTCTGCGCGTTGATCTGCAGCCGTTCCTTGCCCGAGGTCTCGTCCTGCACGAACTCGTACACCCCCGCCGGGCAGTAGCGCGACTCGGGGCCGGCGTACTTGTCCAGGTTGATGTCGACCGGCACGCTGGCATCCTTCAGCGTCAGGTGCGCCGGCTGGTTTTCTTCATGGTTGGTGTTGCTGATGAAGACGGAGCTGAGGCGGTCGAAGGTCAGCTTGCCGTCCGGCTTCGGGTATTCGATCTTCTGGCACTCGGCGGCCGGCTTCAGGTAGACATGGTCCGGCTTCTCGCGGTGCAGGGTCCAGGGCGGGTTGCGCACGCCCAGCTTGGGTAGCAGCCATTGCTCGATGCCGGTCATCAGCGTGGCGGTGGTGCGGCCCTTCTTGAACCACTGCTTGAAGTTCTTGGCCTGCAGCAATTCCTTGTACAGCCAGCTCTGCTCGAACGCGGCCGGGTAGGCGCTCAGCTCGTCATGCTGGCGGCCGGCCTGCAGCGCGTCATAGGCGGCCTCGGCGGCGAGCATGCCGGTCTTGATCGCGGCATGGCTGCCCTTGATGCGCGAGGCGTTCAGGTAGCCAGCATCGCAGCCGACCAGCGCGCCGCCCGGGAACACGGTCTTGGGCAGCGACAGCAGGCCGCCGGCGGTAATGGCGCGCGCGCCGTACGACAGGCGCTTGCCGCCTTCGAAGTACTGGCGGATTTCCGGATGGGTCTTGAAGCGCTGGAATTCCTCGAACGGCGACAGCCACGGGTTGGTGTAGTCCAGGCCGACCACGAAGCCGACCGCGACCTTGTTGTCTTCCATGTGGTACAGGAACGAGCCGCCGTAGGTGGCCGGGTCCAGCGGCCAGCCGGCGGTGTGCACCACCAGGCCGGGCTTGTGCTTGGCCGGGTCGATCTCCCACAGCTCCTTCAGGCCGATGCCGTAGCTCTGCGGATCCTTGCCGGCATCGAGGCCGAACTTGGCGATCAGCTGCTTGCCCAGGTGGCCGCGCGCGCCTTCGGCGAAGATGGTGTACTTGGCATGCAGCTCCATGCCCAGCTGGAAGTTGTCGGTGGGCTCACCTTCCTTGTTGATGCCCATGTTGCCGGTAGCCACGCCCTTGACCGAGCCGTCTTCGTTGTACAGCACCTCGGCGGCCGGGAAGCCCGGGAAGATCTCGACGCCGAGCGCCTCGGCCTGCTGGCCCAGCCAGCGCACGAAGTTCGACAGGCTGACGATGTAGTTGCCTTCGTTGTGGAAGCACTCGGGCAGCAGCGCCGGGGGCGTGCCCTTGGAGCCGGTCTCGTTCAGGAACAGGAACTTGTCCTCGGTCACGGCCTGGTTCAGCGGCGCGCCCAGCTCCTTCCAGTTGGGGATCAGCTCGTTCAGGGCGCGCGGGTCCATGATGGCGCCCGACAGGATATGCGCGCCGGGCTCGGAGCCCTTTTCCAGCACGCACACGTTGACGTCGGCGCCTTTCTCCTGCGCGAGTTGCTTCAGGCGGATGGCCGTGGCCAGGCCGGCGGGGCCGCCGCCGACGATGACCACGTCATATTCCATGGCTTCGCGCGGGCCGAACTGCTCCAGGAGCTGTTGCTGATCCATTTGTCTCTAACCCTCTGTTTCTTTGCTGCTAGCTGGCAATTGTGGGAAATGCGGTGATCGTTGTGCTGAGAACCCGGCCCGGGCGCGGCGCATGGGCCGCCGGGGAGCCGCGCGGGCGCGGCGGTGAAATCGGTGCTGTTTCGCGTTCGATCAGCGCCCGAACGGCGTCCGGACACGGCGGATCGCGCGTTTTCCCTCTTTCCCTTTGCGGGCCAAGTTCTTAGAATCTCCGGCATTGTCCGGGACTCGCCACCCACAGGCAAGGATTTTTTTGGAACGGTCGTTCTTTTTTTTGATATGCTGCCTTCTGCTCCTGCTCAGGCCGGAGGGGCTCCCGCGCAAGAGGTAATCATGGGTTTGTCGATCAATCTGGAAGGGAAGGTGGCGCTGGTAACCGGCGCCTCGAGCGGGCTGGGCTCGCGTTTCGCCACGGTGCTGGCAGCCGCCGGCGCCAAGGTGGTGCTGGCCTCGCGCCGCACCGAGCGGCTCAAGGAACTGCGCGCCGCGATCGAGGCCGAGGGCGGCAGCGCGCATGTGGTGCGGCTGGACGTGACCGACCCGGACAGCATCCGCGCCGCGGTGGCGCACGCCGAGACCGAAGCCGGCGCCATCGATATCCTGGTCAACAATTCGGGCGTGTCGACCACGCAGAAGCTGACCGAGGTGGCCCCGGAAGACTTCGATTTCGTCTTCGACACCAATACCCGCGGCGCGTTTTTCGTCGCGCAGGAAGTCGCCAAGCGCATGATCGCGCGCGCCAAGGGCGCCGAGCGCAACGGCAGCCCGCTGCCGCAGGCGCGCATCGTCAATATCGCGTCGGTGGCGGGGCTGAAGGTGCTGTCGCAGATCGGCGTCTATTGCATGAGCAAGGCGGCGGTGGTGCATATGACCAAGGCCATGGCGCTGGAGTGGGCGCGCCATGGCATCAATTCCAACGCCATCTGCCCCGGCTATATCGACACCGATATCAACCACCACCACTGGGATTCCGACGCCGGGCAGAAGCTGATCCAGATGCTGCCGCGCAAGCGCCTGGGCAAGCCGGAAGACCTCGACGGCCTGTTGCTGCTGCTGGCATCGGACCAGTCGCAGTTCATCAACGGCGCGGTGATCACCGCCGACGACGGCATGGTCTGAGCGCCCGCGCGCTGACACCGGGGGCGCCAGTCCCCCGCATCCCGCCCATGCGCCACAAGCGCCGCGGGATGCCCGAGCGCCAGCCCAGGGCTTATCCGGTCCCCTTGGGCGCGCCGTCGTCAGCAAGCATCAATATTCAGAAATTTCGTGCGTGGCAGGCCAGTCTTGGCATAATCCGCCATGTCTGCAGATTAAGTCTTTACATACAAAGCGAGAACGCCGCGGTGGCCGCATGGCCCGAGCGGCCCTGGACCGGAGGCCGGGGAGATGGAGCAACAACCAGAGGCACGGCGCAACGCCGTGCCGCAACACGTCGTCGATTCCGCGGTGATTCCGCAGGCCGCCGACGAAGCGCAGGACGCTGAATTCCGGGTATCGCCCCGCCTCGAGGACTGGATTGGCGTGATCGTGATGGTGCTGCTGGTCGGCATCACCTTTGCCAACGTGGTGGTCCGTTATTTCACCGACGAGTCGTTCGCCTGGACCGAGGAATTCTCGGTGTTCCTGATGATCGTGCTGGCGCTGGTGGCTGGCAGCGCCGCGGTGGCGCGCGACCGCAATATCCGCATCGAGTTCTTCTTCGAACGCGGCAGCGCCGCGCGGCAGCGACGCCTGGCAATCCTGTCGGCGCTGGCGGTGGCGGTGATGTTTATCGCGCTGGCGGTGCTGGGCGCGCGCATTACCTGGGACGAATACACTTTCGGCGAGACCTCGCCCGGCATCGGCGTGCCGAGCTGGTGGTACTCGATCTGGCTGCCGGTGCTGTCGGCCGGCATCGCGCTGCGCGCGCTGGCGCTGATGGTGCGCAACGTGCGGGCGCTCAAGGCGCTGCATCAACAGAGCCAGGCGGCGACGGAGCGTGCGCAATGACGCTGGTTGCCATCATCCTGTTCGTGGTCTTTATCGGCCTGATGCTGCTGGGCGTGCCGATCGGCGTGTCTTTGGGCCTGGGCGGCCTGGTTGCGATCGGCCTGTCCAATCTCGATACGCAGATGTTCGGCCTGCTGGCGGTGCCGCAGAACTTCTACGCCGGCCTGGCCAAGTATCCGCTGCTGGCGATCCCGATGTTCGTGCTGGTGGGCTCGATCTTCGACCGCTCCGGCGTGGCGCAGCGGCTGGTGACCTTTGCCATCGCCGTGGTCGGGCGCGGCCCGGGCATGCTGCCGCTGGTGGCGATCCTGGTGGCGATGTTCCTCGGCGGCATTTCGGGCTCGGGCCCGGCCAACGCGGCCGCGGTCGGCGGCGTGATGATCGCGGCGATGTCGCGCGCGGGCTATCCCGGCTCGTACAGCGCGGCGGTGGTCGGCGCGGCGGCCGCGACCGACATCCTGATCCCGCCGTCGGTGGCGTTCATCATCTACAGCGTGCTGGTGCCGGGCGCATCGGTGCCGGCGCTGTTCGCGGCCGGCATGATCCCGGGCGTGCTCGCCGGCATCGCGCTGATCGTGCCGGCGGTGTGGCTGGCGCGCAAGCACAATATGGGCGCCGCCGAAGCCGCGCTGCCACGCCCGCCGTTCTGGAAGAGCCTGCGCGAGGCCGCGTGGGGCCTGGTGGCGCCGTTCCTGATCCTGGGCGGCATGCGCGCCGGCTGGTTCACGCCGACCGAGGCCGCCGTGGTGGCGGTGGTCTATGGCCTGTTCGTCGGCATGGTGGTGTACCGCAGCATCGGCATGCGCGACCTGTTCACGATCTTCCAGGAAGCGGCCGAGACCTCGGCGGTGATCCTGCTGGTGGTGGCGCTGGCCGGCATCTTCGCCTATGCGCTGTCGACGCTGGGCGTGATCGACCCTCTGGCGCAGGCGATTGCCACCTCCGGCCTGGGCGAGTACGGCGTGCTGGCGCTGATCGTGCTGCTGCTGATGACGGTGGGCATGTTCCTCGACGGCATCTCGATCTTCCTGATCTTCGTGCCGCTGCTGCTGCCGATCGCCAATGCCTTCCAGTGGAACCCGGTGTGGTTCGGCGTGGTGCTGACGCTGAAGGTGGCGCTGGGCCAGTTCACGCCGCCGCTGGCCGTGAACCTGATGGTGTCGTGCCGGATCGCGCGCGTGCGCATGGAAGAAACCGTGCCCTGGGTGATCTGGATGCTGCTGGCGATGTTTATCGCCATGCTGATGGTGCTGGCCTATCCGCCGCTGGCGACGTGGCTGCCGGAGTACCTGGGCTATTGATCGCTGTCGATGTCGTGTTTGCATTCACCAACAAGAACCTGACGCTTTTCCCCTGAGGAGATGAAATGAAACGTCGTGCCCTGATGCTTGCAACGGCCGCCGCCCTGGCCGCTTCCGCCTTCGCCCCCGCCGGTGCGATGGCCCAGACCTACAAGTCCGAGTACAAGATGTCGCTGGTGCTCGGCCCGGCCTTCCCGTGGGGCAAGGGCGGCGAGATCTGGGCCGACCTGGTCAAGCAGCGCACCAACGGCCGCATCAACATCAAGCTGTACCCGGGCACCTCGCTGGTGGCCGGCGACCAGACCCGCGAGTTCTCGGCGATCCGCCAGGGCGTGATCGACATGGCGGTGGGCTCGACCATCAACTGGTCGCCGCAGGTCAAGGAACTGAACCTGTTCTCGCTGCCGTTCCTGATGCCCGACTACAAGGCGCTCGACGCGCTGACGCAGGGCGAGGTCGGCAAGTCGATCTTCACTACCCTGGAGAAGGCCGGCGTGGTGCCGCTGGCGTGGGGCGAGAACGGCTTCCGCGAAGTGTCGAACTCCAAGCGCGAGATCCGCAAGCCGGAAGACCTGAAGGGCCTGAAGCTGCGCGTGGTGGGCTCGCCGCTGTACATCGAGACCTTCAACGCGCTGGGTGCCAACCCGACCCAGATGAGCTGGGCCGACGCGCAGCCGGCGATGGCGTCGGGTGCGGTCGATGGCCAGGAGAACCCGCAGTCGGTGTTCGCCGCCGCCAAGCTGTACACGGTCGGCCAGAAGTACGTCACCACCTGGGGCTACGTCGCCGATCCGCTGATCTTCGTGGTCAACAAGCAGATCTGGGAAAGCTGGACCCCGGCCGACCGCGAGATCGTCAGGCAGGCCGCCATCGACGCCGGCAAGCAGGAGATCGCACTGGCGCGCAAGGGTTTGGCCGAGGCCGGCACGCCCGCGTGGAAGGACATGGAAGCCCACGGCGTCAAGGTCACGCACCTGACCCCGGCCGAGCACGACGCCTTCCGCAAGGCCACCGCCAAGGTCTACGACAAGTGGAAGAAGCAGATCGGCGCCGACCTTGTCACCAAGGCCGAAGGCGCGATCGCCAAGCGCTAAGTCATGAAGCAGGCCCGCCGGCATCGGCGGGCCTGTTGCATTGGAGGCTGAGATGAAGCACGTCTATACCGTGGTGATGCCGATCCGCTGGGGCGACATGGACGCCATGGGCCATGTCAACAACACCGTCTATTTCCAGTACCTGGAACAGGCGCGCATCGAATGGTTCGCCTCGCTGGGCCGCGGCGGCAAGGATGCGCAAGGGCAGGGGCCGGTCATCATCAATGCGCATATGACCTTCCTGAAGCAGCTGCGTTATCCGGGCGAGATCGAATGCCGGGTCTATGCCGGGCAGCTGGGCCGCACCAGTTTCGAGACGCGCATGGAGATCCGGCGCACCGATCTGCCCGAGGTGGTGTGGGCAGAAGGTGGGGCCAAGGTAGTGTGGTGCGACTATGCGCAGGAGAAGTCGGTGCCGGTGCCGGCGGAGATCCGGGCGATCATCGAAGGGTGATGGTTTTCGGCGTCAGTGCGCCACCAGCCGCTGCACCAGATCCACCGACGTGCTCGCCCCATACTTCTTCATCAGCCGCGCCCGGTAGATATCGACCGTGCGCGGGCTGATCGCCAGCAGCTTGCCGATCTGCTTGCTGGTCTTGCCTTCCACCAGCTGCGCCGCGATCTCGCGTTCGCGCGCGGTCAGTTCGGCGGTGACCTGGCGCTTTTGCGACAAGTCCTCGAAGGTCCAGATCCCTGCGCCAAGCGGCTGGCTGCGGTCCAGCGCGCGGCCGGTGACGTGGCACCAGAACAGTTCCCCGCCGGCGCGCTTCATGATGCGTTCGTCCGAATACATGCCGCGCTTTCCCATGATCGGCGCGATGCGCGCGCCGGTGCGCTCGAATTCGTCGGCGGTGGGGTAGAGAACCTGGAACGACTGGCCCAGCAGCGCCTCGCGCGTGGTGCCGAAGATGCGGCAGACCTCTTCGTTGCAGTCTTCGATCACGCGCTCGCGTGAAAGCACCAGGCCCACGGGAGCGAGCTGGAAGGCGGTCTGGTAGTCGATGGCGGGCATCTGCTTATGTATTTTTACGTAATGGCGTAGCCGGCTGTGCTTGCGTATGCTGTCGGTCGGACGCGTTACGGCGACGGCCGACCGCCGCTGCCGATTGTACCGTTACAATTTCCCTGCGTCGCCCGCCGCACTACCCGCCGGCGGGGAGATCGACAGGGACTACCGAGGAAGGAGCGAAGCATGAACAAGGTCTACGCCAGCGCCGCAGAAGCGCTTGCAGGCGTCGTCCGCGACGGCCAGACGATCGCTGTGGGCGGTTTCGGCCTGTGCGGCATCCCCGAGGCGCTGATCGGCGCGCTGCGCGACAGCGGTGCCAAGCAGCTGACCTGCATCTCCAACAACGCCGGCGTCGACGGCTTCGGCCTGGGCTTGCTGCTGGCCACGCGCCAGATCAAGAAGATGATCTCGTCCTACGTGGGCGAGAACAAGGAGTTCGAACGCCAGTACCTGGCCGGCGAACTGGAACTGGAATTCACCCCGCAGGGCACGCTGGCCGAAAAGCTGCGCGCCGGCGGCTCGGGCATCCCGGCCTTCTTCACCAAGACCGGGGTCGGCACCATCGTCGCCGAAGGCAAGGAAATCCGCGAATTCGACGGCGAAAAGTATGTGATGGAGCGTTCGCTGACCGCCGACGTCGCGCTGGTCAAGGCCTGGAAGGCCGACAAGGCCGGCAACCTGGTGTTCCGCCGCACCGCGCGCAACTTCAACCCGATGTGCGCGATGGCGGGCAAGGTCACCGTGGCCGAGGTCGAGCAGATCGTCGAGACCGGCGAGCTCGATCCCGACGAGATCCACCTGGCCGGCATCTTCGTGCAGCGCCTGGTGCTCAACGCCAACCCCGAGAAACGCATCGAGCAGCGCACCGTGCGCGCGGCCAGCTAAGGAGACCCATCATGGCATGGACACGTGACGAAATGGCCGCGCGCGCCGCGGCCGAGCTGCAGGACGGTTTCTACGTCAACCTGGGCATCGGGCTGCCGACGCTGGTGGCCAACTGGGTGCCGGAAGGCATGGAAGTCTGGCTGCAATCCGAGAACGGCCTGCTCGGCATCGGCCCGTTCCCGACCGAGGAAGAGGTCGACGCCGACATGATCAACGCCGGCAAGCAGACCGTGACCACGCTGCCGGGCTCGTCGATCTTCTCGTCGGCCGACTCGTTCGCGATGATCCGCGGCGGCCACATCAACCTGGCCATCCTGGGCGCGATGCAGGTCAGCGAGAAGGGCGACCTGGCCAACTGGATGATTCCCGGCAAGATGGTCAAGGGCATGGGCGGCGCGATGGACCTGGTCGCCGGCGTCGGCCGCGTGGTGGTGCTGATGGAACACACCGCCAAGAAGAAGGACGGCACCGAGGACCTCAAGATCCTGAAGCAGTGCAACCTGCCGCTGACCGGCGTGGGCGTGGTCAACCGCATCATCACCGACCTGGGCGTGATCGACGTGACCGCGGACGGCCTCAAGCTGGTGGAAACCGCGCCGGGCGTCAGCCGCGAGGAAATCCAGGCGAAGACGGGGGCGCCGCTGCTGTAAGCCAGCCCTTCGGTCAAGGCCTGACGAGCCCTGTGGCGCACTGCGCCACAGGGCTTTTTTCTTGAGGTGTCCGGATAACCGATTAGGTCGGTCGGCTGGGCCAGCTAGCTCTATCGGCGAATGGCCTGTCCCCGCACGTGTCGCTATGCTGGCCGCTTCCGCGCAGGCGTGTGCCTGCCAAGTCAATGCTCTACGCAAGGTGCGCGATGCCCGCTTCCCCCACCCCATCCCTGCCCCTGGTCTACGCCTGCTCCGGCTGCTCCAGCGTGGCGCAGCTGGCCAATGCCTGCGCGGTGCGGCTGGACCGCGGCGGCCGCGCGGAAATGTCGTGCATCAGCGGCGTGGGCGGCGGCGTGCCGGCGCTGACGCGGGTGGCGCGGTCGGGCCGGCCGATCCTGGCGCTGGACGGGTGTCCGCTGGCTTGCGTGCAGGCGTGCCTGGCCAACGTGGGCGTGGTGCCGGACCAGCACCTGGTGCTGAACCGGCTGGGCGCGGTCAAGCGCCAGCACGGCGCATGCACCGAGGGCGAGACCGAGGCGGTGTGGCGGGAGGTCGAGGCGGCGCTGCAGCGCCTCGCGGTGGGGTAGGGCTGCCGGATGCGCCGCGGCGCATCCGGCGCGGCGGCAACTCAGGCCGCCGGCTTGTTGTGGCGGCTGAACACCGACGCGGCGCCGTCGGCCTTGACCAGCAGCACGTCGAACGGATCCTTGCGCGGTCCCTGTTCCATGCCCGGCGAGCCGACCGGCATGCCCGGCACCGCCAGCCCGACTGCCTTGGGCTTGGCCGCCAGCAGCTTGCGGATATCGGCGGCGGGCACATGGCCCTCGATCGCATAGCCGGCGATATGGCCGGTATGGCAGGAGCCGAAGCGCTCGGGCATGCCGAAACGCTTGCGGTATGCGCCGGTATCCTCGACGTCATGCACCGTCACGGTGAAGCCGTTGGCGCGCAGGTGCTTGACCCATTCCTCGCAGCAGCCGCACAGCGGGCTCTTGTAGACGTCGATCGCGAGCGGCTTCGCCTGCGCGAAGGCATCGGCCGCGGGGCCCAGCACGCCCACTGCAAGCGTGCCGAGCGCGAGCGCGCCCAGGGTCCCGAGAAAACGTCGTCGTGCCATCATTGCTTGTTGCTCCTTGCTGCGGTGCCCTGATGCGGCACCTTACTGCTCCACCTTACTGCGCCACCCAGCCGCCATCCATGTTCCAGATCGCGCCGCGCACCTGGCGTGCCGCTTCGGACGACAGGAACACGGCCAGCGCGCCCAGCTCGTCGGGCGTGACGAACTGCCCCGAGGGCTGCTTTTCCAGCACCAGTTCGCGCTTGGCCTGCTCGACCGGGATGCCTTCCTTCTGCGCGCGGGCTTCGACCTGCTTCTGCACCAGCGGCGTCAGCACCCAGCCGGGGCAGATCGCGTTGGCGGTCACGCCGGTCTGCGCGGTTTCCAGCGCGGTCACCTTGGTAAAGCCGACGATGCCGTGCTTGGCCGCGACGTAGGCGGATTTCTGTGCCGACGCCACCAGCCCGTGAGTGGAGGCGACGTTGATGATGCGGCCCCAGTTCTTCTGCTTCATGCCGGGCAGCGCCAGGCGCGTGGTATGGAAGGCCGAGGTCAGGTTGATGGCGATGATCGCGTCCCAGCGCTCGGGCGGGAAATCCTCGATGGTGGCGACGTGCTGGATGCCGGCGTTGTTGACCAGGATGTCGGCGCCGCCGAACTCGGCCTGCGCGTAGCGCATCATGTCTTCGATCTCGGCCGCCTTGCTCATGTCGGCGCCGTGGTAGCCGACGCGGATGCCCTGTCCGGCCTGCGCGATCTCGCTCTTTGCGGCGTCCGCGTCACCGAAGCCGTTGACGATGATGTGAGCGCCCTGCGCCGCCAGCGCCTTTGCGATGCCGAGCCCGATGCCGCTGGTCGAGCCAGTCACCAGTGCGGTCTTGCCGTTGAGCATGTAAGCCTCCGTCGAGAGAAAGGGGATGCCACGGCAGTACAGCCGCCGGATGGGCGGCGCGCGCCGTGGCGGTGCGCGCTCCGCGCGCGAGGGCGCGGACACTGTGCTGTGGCATTGTACCCGCTGCGGCGTACAATCCAGCTTTGCTCAACCTCCGGCGGCGGCGCCTCATGGCGCTGTGCGGTCCGGTTTGTCAGGGAGTCCAGATGTCTGCCAGTCCGCGTCTCGGTTTCGTCCAGTGCATCAGTCCGGCGGGCCTGCACCGCATGGCCTACCACGAGTGGGGCGACCCCGCCAATCCGCGCGTGCTGGTGTGCGCGCACGGCCTGACGCGCACCGGGCGCGACTTCGACGCCGTGGCGCGCGCGCTGTGCGGCGACTACCGCGTGGTGTGCCCCGACGTGGTCGGCCGCGGCCGTTCCGAATGGCTGGCCGATGCCAACGGCTACGTGGTGCCGCAGTATGTCTCCGACATGGTCACGCTGATCGCGCGGCTCAATGTGGAGAAGGTGGACTGGTTCGGCACCTCGATGGGCGGGCTGATCGGCATGGGCCTGGCCGGGCTGCCCAAGTCGCCGGTGCGCAGGCTGCTGCTCAATGACGTCGGCCCCCGCATCGCGCCGTCGGCGGTCGAGCGTATCGGTGCCTACCTTGGCTTGCCGGTGCGCTTCAAGACCTTCGAGGAAGGGCTGGCGTACCTGCAGACCATCAGCGCCTCGTTCGGGCGCCACAGCCCCGAGCAGTGGCGCGAGCTCAACGCCGCCATCCTGAAACCGATGCAGGGCGCCGACGGGCTGGAATGGGGCTTGCATTACGATCCGCAGCTGGCGCTGCCGTTCCGCAAGTCGACGCCCGAGGCCATCGCCGCCGGCGAAGCCGCGCTGTGGCGCAGCTTCGAAGCGATCGAGGCGCCGGTGCTGGTGGTGCGCGGCGCGCAGTCCGACCTGCTGCTGCGCGAGACCGTCGCCGAGATGGTGGCGCGCGGCCAGCATGTGAGCTCGGTGGAAGTGCCCGATGTGGGCCACGCCCCGACCTTTGTCGATCCGGCGCAGATCGCGATCGTGCGCCAGTTCTTTACCGGCGCCTGAGCGCGCCCGCGGCCGGAAGGTTGCCGGCCCGGGTTGCCGGCCAGTTTGTGATCCGGCTGTTTTTATCGAGTTACGCATTGCCATGAGTCTTCCTGAACTGAAGCGCGCCCACGTGGGCAAGCGCCTGTCCGAATACGCGGTCTACAACGGTGTGGTCTATCTGGCCGGCCAGGTGCCCGAGGTCGATCCCAAGGCCGATATCCGCGGCCAGACGCGCGAGGTGCTGGGCCATATCGACCGCCTGCTGGCCGAGGCCGGCAGCGACAAGACCCGCATCCTGTCGTGCCAGATCTTCCTGACCAACATCGACCTGATCGGCGCAATGAACGAGGTCTGGGACGCCTGGGTGCCGCAAGGCAACACGCCGCCGCGCGCCACCGTCGAGGCCCGCCTGGCCAATCCCGATTACCTGATCGAAGTGGTGGTGACCGCTGCGCTCAACTGATGCAGGCGCTGTGACATGGTGACGTCGACCGACCTGGCTGGCCGGGTCGCGGGCATTCCGGATACCGAGCTGGTCGAGCGCGCACTGGCGTATGTGCGCGAGCACGGCGCCGGCGTTGCGCTGCCCACCGGCGAGACCGTGCAGTCGCACGCGGAAGGGATGCTGCGCATCCTCGACGGCCTGCGCGTGGACGATTCCGCGCGCGCGGCCGCGTGCCTGTTTGGGCTGGCGGCATTCGTGCCCGAGACCGAGGCCGAGATCGAACCGCGCTTCGGCGAGGAAGTGGCGCGGCTGGTCAATGGCGTGCGGCAGCTGCTGCGCATCGGCGCGATCGCCGGCAACCGCCCCGGCGTGGAGTCGGCCGCGCCGTCGAAGAACGAGGCCCAGGCCCGCCACGAGCAGGTCGAGGCGCTGCGCAAGATGCTGCTGGCGTTCGCGCAGGACATCCGCGTGGTGCTGGTGCGGCTGGCGTCGCGGCTGCAGACGCTGCGCTGGCTGGCCGAGACCAAGCAGGCACCGCTGCCCGGCGTGGCGCGCGAAACGCTCGACATCTACGCGCCGCTGGCCAACCGCCTGGGCATCTGGCAGATGAAGTGGGAGCTGGAAGACCTGGCCTTCCGCTTCGAGCAGCCCGATACCTACAAGCGCATCGCCCGCCTGCTGGATGAAAAGCGCATCGAGCGCGAAGGCTATATCGCCGGCGCGATCGCGCGGCTGCAGTCCGAGCTGGCCACCGCCGGCATCCGCGCCGAGGTGAGCGGACGCCCGAAGCACATCTACAGCATCTGGAAGAAGATGCGCGGCAAGGAGCTGGATTTTGCCGACCTGTACGATGTGCGCGCGTTCCGCGTGATCGTCGACGATATCAAGGACTGCTATACGGTGCTCGGCATCGTCCACCATATCTGGCAGCCGATCCCGCGCGAGTTCGACGACTACATCTCGCGGCCCAAGGCCAACGGCTACAAGTCGCTGCACACGGTGGTGATCGGCGACGACGGGCGCGCCTTCGAGGTGCAGATCCGCACCCACGAGATGCACCACTTCGCCGAGTACGGCGTGGCCGCGCACTGGCGCTACAAGGAGGCGGGCAGCCGCGGCTATGCCGGGCAGTTCTCCGCCAGCGAGCGCTACGACGAGAAGATCGCCTGGCTGCGCCAGCTGCTGGCGTGGAAGGACGATGCCGATCACAGCGTGGCGCACGACGAATCGTGGGAGCAGATCAAGCACGCCGCGATCGACGACCACATCTACGTGCTGACGCCGCAGGCGCGCGTGGTGGCGCTGCCGCAGGGCGCGACCGCGGTGGACTTCGCCTACTACCTGCACAGCGACCTCGGCCACCGCTGCCGCGGCGCGCGCGTGGACGGCACCATGGTGCCGCTGAACACGCCGCTCAAGAACGGTCAGACCGTCGAGATCATCGCGGTCAAGCAGGGCGGGCCGTCGCGCGACTGGCTCAATGCCGACTTGGGCTACCTGGCCAGCAGCCGCGCCCGGGCCAAGGTGCGTGCGTGGTTCAACGCGATGGATTCGCAGGAAACCATTGCGCAGGGCCGCGCGCTGATCGACAAGACCCTGCAGCGCGAAGGCAAGACCGCGGTCAAGCTGGAAGACCTGGCGACGCGGCTGGGCTTCAAGACTCCCGACGAGCTGTTCGCCGCGGTGGCCAAGGACGAGTTCAGCCTGCGCCATGTGGAGCACGCGCTGCGCCACCCGGAAGGCGAAGTCCAGGCGCCGCTGAGCGAGGAAGACGCCGTCACCAAGAAGAGCCGCGCCACCAGCGTGGCGCGCGGCGCCAAGAGCGGCGTGCTGGTGGTGGGCGTCGATTCGCTGATGACGCAGATGTCGCGCTGCTGCAAGCCGGCGCCACCCGACGAGATCGTCGGCTTTGTCACGCGCGGGCGCGGGGTGTCGATCCATCGCCGCAACTGCCATACCTTCCAGCAGCTGTCAGCGCGCGCGCCCGAGCGCGTGATCCAGACCGAATGGGGCAAGAAGAGCCACGCCGCGGTCTACCCGGTCGATATCCAGGTCGAGGCGATCGACCGGCAGGGCCTGCTGCGCGACATCTCCGAAGTGCTGTCGCGCGAGAAGATCAACGTCACCGGGGTCAAGACGCTGTCGAGCAAGGGCGTGGCGCGCATGCAGTTCACCGCCGAGGTGTCCGAGGCCACGCAGCTGCAGCGGGCACTGCTGATGATCGAAGAGGTCCAGGGGGTGTTGCAGGCAAAAAGAAAGTGATGCTATACTTGCGGCTTCGCTAGGCTCGTAGCTCAGCTGGTTAGAGCACCACCTTGACATGGTGGGGGTCGTTGGTTCGAGTCCAATCGAGCCTACCAACGAATTGCAGTAAAGCAGTAACAAGAAGTGCGGCAAGTCCGATTCAACCCCATACGGAACGGAAGGCATCATGGTTATGACACCGCGAACTACTACCGCTGGCAAGCGACAGTAGTCGAGGTGCGCCTTCGACCCGGTTGGATCGGGTTTGACAAAGAGAAACGCGGCCTTGGCCGCGTTTTTTTTCGTCCGTCGCTTGCCAGCCGCCCTGATAAGCTGCCGCCTTCCCGTGCGGCAGGGCGGGGCAGCCAAGAACCAATCGCCGGCGCGCAGGCATGCGGGCCGGTGCCACAAGATGCAGTTTGATCCGCTCAGGCGAGGCGCAAGACGCCGCCGGCGGAACCTGGAGAGTCGAAATGATCGCAATCACGCTGCCGGACGGGTCCCGCCGCGAGTTTCCCGGCCCGGTGACGGTTGCCGAAGTGGCGCAGAGCATCGGCGCGGGCCTGGCCAAGGCCGCGCTGGCCGGCAAGGTCGACGGCCAGCTGGTTGACACCAGCTACCGGATCGAGCGCGATGCGCAACTGGCCATCGTCACGGACAAGGATGCCGACGGCGTCGATGTGATCCGCCACTCCACGGCGCACTTGCTGGCCTATGCCGTCAAGGAGCTGTATCCGGACGCGCAGGTGACGATCGGGCCGGTGATCGAGAACGGCTTCTACTACGACTTTGCCTACAAGCGGCCCTTCACGCCGGAAGACCTCGCCGCCATCGAGAAAAAGATGACGGAGCTGGCGCGCAAGGACGAAAAGGTCACGCGCGAGGTGTGGAACCGCGACGAGGCGGTGGCGCTGTTCGAGTCGATGGGCGAGAAGTACAAGGCCGAGATCATCGGCTCGATTCCGGCCGACCAGGAAATCGGCCTGTACCGCGAAGGCAATTTCGTCGACCTGTGCCGCGGTCCGCACGTGCCGTCGACGGGCAAGCTCAAGGTCTTCAAGCTGATGAAGGTGGCCGGCGCCTACTGGCGCGGCGATGCCAACAACGAGATGCTCCAGCGCATCTACGGCACGGCATGGGCGAAAAAGGAAGACCAGGAAGCCTACCTGCACATGCTGGAAGAGGCCGAGAAGCGCGACCACCGCAAGCTGGGCAAGACGCTCGACCTGTTCCACCTGCAGGAAGAGGCGCCCGGCATGGTGTTCTGGCACCCGAAGGGCTGGCACGTGTGGCAGGCCGTCGAGCAGTACATGCGCGGCCGCCTGACGGACGCCGGCTACGACGAGGTGCGCACGCCGCAGGTGATGGACCGTTCGCTGTGGGAGAAGTCGGGCCACTGGCAAAACTACAAGGAGAACATGTTCGTCACGGAGTCGGAGAAGCGCGACTACGCGATCAAGCCGATGAACTGCCCGGGCCATGTCCAGATCTTCAACCACGGCTTGCGCTCGTACCGCGACCTTCCGCTGCGCCTGGCCGAGTTCGGCGCCTGCCATCGCAACGAGCCGTCCGGCGCGCTGCACGGGCTGATGCGCGTGCGCGGCTTTGTGCAGGACGATGCGCATATCTTCTGCACGGAAGAGCAGATCGTCGCCGAGGCCAAGGCCTTCAACGAACTGGCTTTCTCCGTTTATGACGACTTCGGCTTCAAGGATGTGAAGGTCAAGCTGTCGCTGCGCCCGGACCAGCGCGCCGGCTCGGACGAGATCTGGGACCACGCCGAGGAAGGCCTGCGCCTGGCGCTGCGCGCCTGCGGCGTGGACTGGGAAGAACTGCCGGGCGAGGGCGCCTTCTATGGCCCCAAGGTCGAATACCACATCAAGGACGCCATCGGCCGCTCATGGCAGTGCGGCACGCTGCAGCTGGACCTGGTGCTGCCCGAGCGCCTGGGTGCCGAGTACGTCTCGGAAGACAACTCGCGCAAGCGCCCGGTGATGCTCCATCGTGCGATCCTGGGCTCGTTCGAGCGCTTCCTGGGCATCCTGCTGGAAAACCATGCCGGCGCGCTGCCGGCCTGGCTGGCCCCAGACCAGGTGGTGGTGATGAATATTGCGGATTCGCAGGCAGAATACGCCGAAAGCGTCGTGCAATTGCTGCAAAAACAAGGGTTTAGGGCCAAGGCCGATTTGCGTAACGAGAAAATTACGTATAAAATCCGCGAGCATTCGCTTCAAAAGGTCCCCTACCTGCTGGTGGTGGGCGACAAGGAGCGGGATGCCAATCAAGTGGCCGTGCGTGCCCGTGGCAACGTGGATCTGGGTGTGATGCCCGTCTCCGCGTTTGTTGAGCGTCTGCAACACGACGTCGCCAGCAAAGCCTGAGGGTGGTGAGCACGGCTTGTTTTTTTGTCTTCTTGAGGTAACGCAACATCGCTACGGACAAAGGTCATCGCATCAACCGGGAAATCAGCGCGCCTGAACTGCGCCTGGTAGGGGTTGATAACGAGCAGCTCGGCATCGTCAAGTTCATGGACGCTCTGCGGCTGGCTGAGGACAAGGACTTGGACCTGGTGGAGATCGCCCCCAACGCGACTCCGCCCGTCGCCCGGATCATGGATTACGGGAAGTTCAAGTACGAGGAAGCCAAGCGCGCCCACGAGGCCAAGCTGAAGCAGAAGATCATCCAGGTCAAGGAAGTCAAGTTCCGGCCGGGTACGGATGATGGCGACTACAACGTCAAGCTGCGCAACCTGAAGCGCTTCCTGGAAGATGGCGACAAGACCAAGATCACGCTGCGGTTCCGTGGTCGCGAGATGGCCCACCAGGAAATCGGCGCGCGCATGCTCGAACGCCTGAAGGCGGACCTGGAAGAGATCGGCCAGGTCGAGCAGATGCCGAAGATGGAAGGGCGCCAGATGGTGATGGTGCTCGCCCCCAAGAAGAAGAAGTAATTCCTGCGCGGTGCGGCGGCCGGGATGCCAGTCATCCCGGCGTTGCTTTGTGCGGAAGTCGCGCGCGCCCTGCAAGGGGTGTCGTGCAACAACAAGTGGATGCGGGTCTTGCAAGCGTCGGCGTCAGCCGTCCACCTGCATGCATGTCATATGAGCTGGAGTTTTTCATGCCGAAGATGAAGACGAAGAAAAGCGCTTCCAAGCGCTTTACTGCCCGTCCGAACGGTTCGTTCAAGCGTGGCCAGGCCTTCAAGCGTCACATCCTGACCAAGAAGACCACCAAGAACAAGCGTCAACTGCGCGGTACTCAGGACGTCCATGAGACGAACCTGAAGTCGGTGCGCGCGATGATGCCTTACGCATAACCCCTGACGACAACGAAAGGAGAATTACATGCCTCGAGTAAAGCGTGGGGTCACTGCACGGGCCCGTCACAAGAAGGTTATCGACGCTGCCAAGGGTTACCGCGGCCGTCGCAATAATGTCTATCGCATCGCCAAGCAGGCGGTCATGCGTGCTGGCCAGTACGCGTACCGCGATCGCCGCAACAAGAAGCGCGTGTTCCGCGCGCTGTGGATTGCGCGTATCAATGCCGCGACGCGTGAGCATGGCATGACCTACAGCGTGTTCATGAACGGTCTGAAGAAGGCCTCGATTGAACTGGACCGCAAGGTGCTGTCGGACATGGCTATTCACGACAAGCCTGCCTTTGCCGCCATCGTCAACCAGGTGAAAGCCACCGTTGCTTGATGCCGGCTCCGGTAGCGCGCAAGCGCTGCCGGGCAAGCACCGACCGCATGGTCGACCGCTGACCGCAAGGTCTGCTGAAACGGGGCTCCTCACCGAGCCCCGTTTTTATTTGCGGTTCCGCATACCGTCTTGCGCTGCCTGGCGAGACGGCATCCGGAAACGCATACCGCACGAAGTGCCAACCCACGTCGGGCCGGCCCTGTCGCATGACAGGGTTGCGCCGACGCCAGAACACTCCACGACCGCCGCCATGTCTCAGGATCTGGACCAAATCGTCGCCGACGCCCAGGCCGCTTTCGCCGCCGCCAATGACAACGCCACGCTGGAAAACGAAAAAGCCCGCTTCCTCGGCAAGACCGGCGCGCTGACCGAACTGCTCAAGGGCCTCGGCAAGCTCGACCCGGAGACCCGCAAGAGCGAGGGCGCGCGCATCAACCAGGTCAAGCAGCAGGTCGAAGCCGCGCTGCAGGCGCGCCGCCAGGCGCTGGCCGACGCGCTGATGAACGCGCGCCTGGCCGCCGAGGCCATCGACGTCACGCTGCCCGGCCGCGCGGTGGCGCGCGGCAGCCTGCATCCGGTGATGCGCACCTGGGAGCGCGTCGAGCAGATCTTCGGCTCGATCGGCTTCGACGTGGCCGACGGCCCCGAGATCGAAACCGACTGGATGAACTTCACCGCGCTGAACAACCCGGACAACCACCCGGCGCGTTCGATGCAGGACACCTTCTACGTGGACGGCCGCGACAGCGAAGACAAGCTGCTGCTGTTGCGCACCCACACCAGCCCGATGCAGGTGCGCTACGCGAAGATGCACGTGGAGAAGTACGCCGGCAAGGCGATGCCGCCGATCAAGGTGATCTGCCCGGGCCGCACCTATCGCGTCGACAGCGACGCCACCCATTCGCCGATGTTCAACCAGGTCGAAGGCCTGTGGATCGGCGAGGACGTCAGCTTCGCCGACCTGAAGGGCGTGTATACCGATTTCCTGCGCAAGTTCTTCGAGCGCGACGACATCCAGGTGCGCTTCCGTCCGTCGTACTTCCCGTTCACCGAGCCGTCGGCGGAAATCGACATGGCCTTCGGCAATGGGAAATGGCTCGAAATCTCCGGTTCGGGCCAGGTGCATCCGAACGTGCTGCGCAACATGGGCCTCGATCCCGAGCGCTATATCGGTTTCGCGTTCGGCTCCGGCCTCGAGCGCCTGACCATGCTGCGCTATGGCATCAACGACCTGCGCCTGTTCTTCGAGGGCGACGTGCGCTTCCTGCGCCAGTTCGCCTGATCGGCGCAACGTCAAACTCGTCACCGACTACACAGAATACTTACCGGATCAGAAGCGCCATGCAATTCTCGGAATCCTGGCTTCGCACCTTCGCCAACCCTGAAAAGATCTCCACCGACGCGCTGTCGCACAGCCTGACCATGGCCGGCCTGGAAGTGGAAGAGGTGGGCCCGGTCGCGCCGCCGTTCGACAAGGTGGTGGTCGCGCACGTGCTGTCGACCGAGCGCCATCCCAACGCCGACCGCCTCAACGTGTGCCAGGTCGACGCCGGCACCGGCGAGACCCTGCAGATCGTCTGCGGCGCGCCCAACGTCAAGCCCGGCATCAAGGTGCCGTGCGCGCTGGTCGGCGCGGTACTGCCGCCCGCAGAGGACGGCGGCAAGCCGTTCGAGATCAAGGTCGGCAAGCTGCGTGGCGTCGACAGCTACGGCATGCTGTGCTCGGCGCGCGAACTGAAGCTGTCGGAAGACCACGGCGGCCTGATGGTGCTGCCGGAAGACGCGCCGGTCGGCCAGAGCATCCGCCAGTACCTGGACCTCGACGACCAGGTCTTCGTCATCAAGCTGACGCCGAACAAGGCTGACTGCCTGTCGATCCATGGCGTGGCACGCGAAGTGTCGGCGCTGACCGGTGCCGCGCTGAACCTGCCCGACATGAAGCCGGTGCCGGTGACGATCGAGGACAAGCTGCCGGTCAAGGTGTCGGCCCCCGATCTTTGCGGCCGTTTCTCCGGTCGTATCATCCGCGGCGTCAACGCGCGTGCCGCCACCCCGCTGTGGATGGTGCAGCGGCTGGAGCGCTCGGGCCAGCGCAGCGTGTCGGCGCTGGTCGATATCTCCAACTACGTGATGCTGGAGCTGGGCCGTCCGTCGCACGTGTTCGACCTGCACAAGATCCATGGCGGCCTGGACGTGCGCTGGGGCCGCAAGGGCGAGCAGATCAAGCTGCTGAACGGCAATACCATCGAGGTCGACGAGCAGGTCGGCGTGATCGCCGACGACAAGGAAATCGAAAGCCTGGCCGGCATCATGGGCGGCGACAGCACTGCGGTGACGCTGGACACCACCGACATCTATCTTGAAGCCGCATTCTGGTGGCCGGCCGCGATCCAGGGCCGCAGCCGCCGCTATAACTTCTCGACCGACGCCGGGCATCGTTTCGAGCGCGGCGTCGACTACGCCACCACGGTCGAGCATATCGAGCGCATCACCGCGCTGATCCTCGACATCTGCGGCGGCCAGGCCGGCCCGGTCGACGACCACGTGGTCAACCTGCCGGTGCGCAAGCCGGTCAGCCTGCGTGTGGCGCGCGCCGAGCGCGTGCTCGGCATCGAACTGTCGCCGGCGGCCATCGCCGACGTGTTCCAGCGCCTGCAGCTGCCGTTCACGCGTGCGCAGGGCGCTGAAGGCGAAGTATTCGAAGTCACGCCGCCGAGCTACCGCTTCGATATCGAGATCGAGGAAGACCTGATCGAGGAAGTCGCGCGCATCTACGGTTTCGAGCGCATCCCCGCGCGCCCGCCGGTTGCCGAAAGCGAAATGCGGCCGACCAACGAAGCCCGTCGCTCGACCCACGTGGTGCGCCACGCCGTGGCCGCGCGCGACTACCAGGAAGTGATCAACTTCGCCTTCGTCGAAGAGAAGTGGGAGCGCGACTTCGCCGCCAATGACAAGCCGATCCGCCTGCTCAACCCGATCGCCAGCCAGCTGGCGGTGATGCGCTCGACGCTGATCGGCGGGCTGGTCGACAAGGTGCGCTACAACCTGAACCGCAAGGCCGCGCGCGTGCGCCTGTTCGAGGTCGGCCGCGTGTTCCATCGCGATGGCGGGATCAAGGACGGCGGCCTCACCGTCGCCGGCTATGACCAGCCGATGATGGCCGCGGGCATCGCCTACGGCCCGGCGTTCGAAGAGCAGTGGGGCGTCGCCACGCGCAATGTCGACTTCTTCGACATCAAGGGCGATGTCGAGGCGCTGTTCCATCCGCGCGTGCCGCGCTTCGAGCCGGTCTCGCACCCGGCGCTGCATCCGGGCCGCGCCGCGCGCGTGCTGCTCGACGGCAAGCCGGTGGGCGTGGTCGGCGAACTGCATCCGCGCTGGCTGCAGGAATATGAGCTGGCGCATGCGCCGGTGCTGTTCGAACTGCAGCTCGACGCGCTGCGCGCTACCGGCCTGCCGGCATACACCGAGATCTCCAAGTTCCCTGCGGCCGTGCGCGACCTGGCCGTGGTCGTGAAGCAATCGGTACGCGTGCAGGACCTGCTCGACACCATGCGCGCGGCCCTGGAAAAACAGGCTTACGGCCGCTTCTGCCAGAGCCTGGTGCTGTTCGACGAGTTCCGTCCCAAGGGGGCTTCCACGGCCATCGGCGCGGACGAGAAAAGCCTTGCGTTCCGGGTGACCTTGCAAGATACTGGGTCGACCCTCCAGGACGAAACCGTCGACAGCGCGGTGCGCTGCATGGTCGACGCGCTGGCCGAAGCCTTCCAGGCGCGGCTGCGCGGCTGATCCGTCGCCACCGACCGACGGAGCACGATAAAAAAGGGCGCCCGGGCTCGCCCCGGGCGGATCGCCAGACAGACACTCGAGCGATCGACATGAATGATCGAGACGCGAATTCCATGACCGCTGCAGCACTGGGTGAGATGAGCGACCGGCAGGCATCCTCCCTTGACGATGCAATGCCGGACGCCCGCGCGACCGAAGTTCCCACGCTGACCAAGGCTGAGCTTGCCGAGATGCTGTTCGACCAGGTGGGCCTGAACAAGCGTGAGTCGAAGGACATGGTCGAGGCCTTCTTCGATGTCATTCGCGAAGCGCTGGAGCAGGGCGACAGCGTCAAGCTATCCGGCTTCGGCAACTTCCAGTTGCGCGACAAGCCGCAGCGGCCCGGCCGCAATCCCAAGACCGGCGAAGTCATCCCCATCACCGCGCGCCGCGTGGTGACGTTCCACGCCAGCCAGAAGCTCAAGGGCCTGGTCGAAGAACGCGCCGGCATCGCCGGCTGACCCGTCACCCGAACGGCGGATTGCTTCCCGAGGCCGGCATCGGTATTCTTCTGGGCGCGCGCGTGACGCGCGCCAACCTCCTGGCCGGCATGGCCTGACGCTCGTCTACACACTGCATGTCGGACAAACCCAGCGACCGCATCGCGTTGCCGCCGATCCCGGCCAAGCGCTACTTCACCATCGGTGAGGTGAGCGAGCTGTGCGCCGTCAAGCCGCACGTGCTGCGCTACTGGGAACAGGAGTTCACGCAGCTCAAGCCGGTCAAGCGCCGCGGCAACCGCCGCTACTACCAGCATCATGAAGTCCTGTTGATCCGCCGAATCCGCGAGCTGCTCTACGAGCAGGGCTTCACTATCAACGGCGCGCGCAACCGCCTCGACGAGGGCCGTCATCACAGCGCCGCCACGGCAACGCAGGAATCGATGGAAGCAAGCGTGGAAAAAGCGCCGGCATTGTCGGTCGACATCGCCGGCCTGCGCAATGCGCTGGTCGACGTGCAGCACCTGCTGGCGCAGCTTCGAGAGATCGCGAAGCACGGATAATTTCCACGTCAGGAGCTAGTCATACGAGAAATGCTTCTGTTATAATCTTTTGCTTCGGGGCGTAGCGCAGCCTGGTAGCGTACCTGCATGGGGTGCAGGTGGTCGGAGGTTCAAATCCTCTCGCCCCGACCAGACAAAAAAACCCGCTTGGTAAATCGCCAAGCGGGTTTTTTTATTTCCGTCTCCCGCTATTGAGCGTGTGCTATTTCGCGCGTCGTCACGCGTGAGCGCAGCCTGCCCGTTTTTCGATTCAGCCCGTTGCACCTATAGTGGTGGCACAGTGAACTTCATCGCGACGGAGGCTGTAATGAGCGACAAGGGCAACGGGATCGTCGGCACCACATGCATCGCTTTGGCAGTAGCCGGGCTGGCACTGACCGCATCGCTGGTGCTTGCTTATTACGCGACGCGCGCGCGTGTGGAAGGGCAGCGCGCCAGCGGCGGCTGACGCGCTGCGGACTGTTCAGCCTTGGATATCGCGAGGATCGTTGCCGAAGCTGTTGCGCATCCGGATGCGGCCGTCGCGGCCGTGGACGAGCAGTTCTGCCTGCAGCTGCCGGGCCTTTTCCGTCCCCGCGGCGATCGCGTCTTCTTGCGTCGCGTAGAGCTGGCGCCCGCCAGCGCCGTCTTCGGATTCAATGGCCCAGCCGTTGTCGAGCGGTACGACGTGGATGTTCTTGGCCGGCATGGCGCACCTCCGTGGTGGAAGATGCCCTAGTCTCCACGCTGCTTCCCGCGGCCGGTATCAGTGACCGTCTGACAGCGCCGGTGTCTTTTGCGGCGCAGTTGCCGGTCGCGGCCTGGGCCATGTGACCCCTCGGGCCGGAAATCAGAAAAGGCGCCCGGATACCGGGATGCTCGTGGCATGGCGCCGGCGGCGGTGCACGTAGACTGGCGGGGCTGTACTCACCAGCCCGCCCGCACCCCGCCGTGGCGGGCTGTTTTTTTGTGCGGCGCTATCGGAGCAGCCGCTGCCACCGCAGGTCATGTCCGCGCACGAGCCTGGCAAGCGTCGCCGCGCTGGCCAGTTCGAATTCGCTGAACTGGAAGGCCGGCGCGACGGTGCAGCCGACCAGCGTAAAGTCCTCGGGGCCGCCAGCGTCCACGCGTTCGGCGGCAAACCACTGGCCACCCGGCACCAGCGCCTGGAACGCCGCGCCGGGATGCCGCAGCGGGTCGCCCAGGCGCTGGGTGACGATGGTGCCGTCGACGATGCGGTGCACGTCCAGCGGCGAGCCGGCGTGGTAGTGCCACAGCTCGTCGGAGCGGATGCGATGCCAGGCCGAATAGTCGTTGCCGCAAAGCATGTAGTGGATGGCGGTGCAGGCCTCGCGGGTGCGTCCGTCCTGGCACGTGACGCGTTCCTCGCTGCGATAGGTTTCGCGGTAGTAGCCGCCTTCCGGATGCGGCCGCAGGTCGAGTGCGTGGATCAGCTGGCGGGCGGTCGGGCTCAGGTCTGGCATGGGGGCATGGCGCGCGGCGCATTGGCGGAATCGGAAGGCGTAGCTTAAAGCAGGGCGAAGCGTGCCTGCGCCGGGCCGACCAGCGCCGGGCGGCTCACCGGATAGCGGTGGCGCTTGCCTTGCGCCTCGAACGACAGGAAGTCAGGGGTCCAGCGCAGCGATTGCAGCTGGCGCGGCTCGATGCCGTCGACCAGGATGGCGCCGGCGTTGACGCAGACGCTGCCGCAGCGCAGGCGTACGGATTCGGCGTCGTCGCCGAAGTAATAGGCTTCGAGCAGGATGAAATCAGACTGGTACAAGGGCATGGCAGTGTCCTGATACTGTATGGATGTACAGTATAGCCGCGGCATGACGTTGGGTCATCCTCCCGATTCTCAATTTCGGGCGTGGGTACGTGATTCGGTGCCTGGTATAACCTGAAACCGGTGACAGTCCTTGCAAGACCGTCTTGCCGCTACAGGAGATGCCATGGCTGGGAGCGCAAGCAAAGCCTGCTGGTTCGGCCTGGGCGTGCTGCTGGGTGCGGTGGCCGGGGGCGCGTTGGCGCGGTCGGCGCGCACGACTGCTGGTCGGCGCGATTTGCGCCAGCCCGATGCACCCCTGCTGCCTGCCGATGTCACCGCGGACCAGGTGCTGACCGATGCCGCCACCGATGTGGTCGAGTACCGCGGCTTCGTCATCCACGTGTTCTGCCATGCGCTGGGGATGGGGCGGTTCAAGGCGCTGTGCGATATCTGGGAATCGGGCGCCGTGGTGCTCGAGGGCGGGGCGCCGCCGACCACGCATGCGACGCCGGACGAGGCGCGCGCCGCGGCGATTGCGTGGGCGCAGCAATGGGTGCAGCGCAATGGTTGACGCCCGACGCCATGCCGGCTGGCCGGCGCAATTCGGCGCAATTCGGCACAATCGGCGGCAAATCGACCCGCTGGCGCGCGCCAGGCCTGATAATCGCGTCCGTGCCGCCAGTCGATCGGCACGATCCTCCAGGAGAACTCATGTTTGTTTGTGGGAACCAGGCGTGCGGCGCCAGCTGGCAGCCGGACGAGGTGCAGATCCGCGATGAAGGGCAGGGACTGATTTTCCGCTGCCCGCAGTGCGGCGCGCGCAATCATGTCGTGGCGCGCACGGCCAGGGATGGCAGCACGAGCTATCGCCAGGTACCCGCCAGCGCAGCGCCGCAGGCAGCGGCGAAGCGGCCCGCCGGAGCGCGGCCGAAGGCGCCGGGGAAGGGACCAGGCCAGGGCCGCGCCAAGTCCGCATCGCGCTGATCGGGCACCGGCGGAGGGCAAAGTTACCCCACCTGTGTGGGGTCAAATTCACATCGTTGGCGGCTTAAGCTAGTTTAGGCAGGACCGTTAAACACAACATGGACTTTGCCGACCTCCCCAACGACCCCGCTTCCAATGCCGAGCGCATGGGCTGGGCCAACGCTTCGCCCGAAGTCATCGCGAAGGTGTTGAACTCGGCGCTGGCGGCGCAGGACCTGTCCGGGTTTGCCGCGCTGCTGTCGGACATCGCACGCGACCGCGGCCTGAAGGGCGAGCGCGCGGCACACCAGTCGATCTACGACATGCCGTACGCCAGCCTGTTGCCGCGGCAGAAGCACCTGCTGTCCGATGCCTTCGAGCTGCTGATCCTGCTCGGCCTGGAGCTGCGTCCGCGCAGCGACGATGCCGATGCGGACCTCGACGCCGACACCGACACCGACGCCGACGCCGACACCGAAGAATAAGCCGCCAGGCATCCGGCGCGGCTAGCTTCGCTCCAGCATGCCGATCTCGCGCACTGCGACCGACAGCATCGACAGTCCCGCGGCGCCCGAGGCGCGCTGGTCCGCCAGCATGCGCGTAAAGCGTTCGAGCGCGCCGTGGCGGCTGGCCCGCCAGGCGTCGATCATCGCTTCCGGCGAGGCCTGGTCGCCCGCCTGCGACAGCACGCTGACCGTCAGCGCGCGCTTGAGCCGTCCCAGGTCTTCCAGCGTGGTAGTGCGTGCCAGCAAGTCCCAGTGGGTGTCCGATGGCAGCGCCAGCGCGCGTTCGCGCAGCCAGCTGAAGCTCAGGTGGCTGTCCAGCGCGAAATAGACGCCGGCGACCAGGTCCAGGCTGCGCTCGCACGCCGCGGCCACTTCGGCGATGTCGAGCGCCGCGGCGGAGATCTCGCTGCCAGCCACGCGTGCGGCCAGCGTCTCGCCCACCCCTGCCTCGATCAGTGCACGCGTATGCCCGGTCAACGCCGCGGCATCGGCTTGCGGCAAGAGTTGCGGCAGGCGGGGGCCCAGCCACTGTGCCGCCTGCGCAAAGCGCGCCAGCTCTTCGCTGGCGCTGCTGCCGCTGCGCAGATAGCGGATGAACCACAGGCACGCGCGCTCCAGCAGCAGCGCCACCGCGCCGAACATGCGCGCCTGCTCGGCGTCGGCGACGCGATTGTCGAGCGCGTCGATCTCTTGCCACAGCGCAGTCAGCCCGAACACATCGCGCGCGATCAGGCAGGCGCGCACGATATCGGCGGGGCGCGCATCGGTTTCCTCCATGATCCGGTGCACGAAGGTGGCACCGATGCGGTTGACCAGCATATTGGTCAGGTGCGTCGACAGGATCTCGCGCCGCAGCGGATGGCGCTGCATCGCTTCGCCGTAGCGCTGGCGCAGCGGCACCGGGAAATAATCGGCAAGCAGGCCCGCAACCAGCGCATCTTCCGGTACGTCCGAGCCGAGCAGTTCGTCGTACAGCCACATCTTGCTGTAGGCCAGCAGCACCGCGCGCTCGGGCGAGGTCAGCCCTTCGCCGGCCAGCTTGCGCTCGGCAATGTCCTCGTCCGACGGCAGGAACTCCAGCGCGCGATTCAGCCGCCCGGCGCGTTCCAGCCAGCGCACCAGGCGCGCCTCGCCGTCGAGCAGCGCGCCGCTGCTGCGGCCGGCCACCGACAGCGCCTGGGTCTGGTAGTAGTTGTCCTGCAGCACCAGCAGGCCGACTTCGTCGGTCATCTCGGCCAGCAGCTTGTTGCGCTGCTTCTCGGTCATCTCGCCGTCGGCGACCACCAGTCCCAGCAGGATCTTGATGTTGACCTCGTGGTCGGAGCAGTCGACGCCGGCCGAGTTGTCGATGGCATCGGTATTGATGCGACCGCCCTTGCGCGCAAACTCGATGCGGCCCAGTTGCGTAAAGCCGAGGTTGCCGCCTTCGCCGACCACCTTGCAGCGCAGTTCGTTGCCATTGACGCGCACCGCATCGTTGGTGCGATCGCCCGCCTGCAGGTGCGTCTCCTGGCTCGACTTGACGTAGGTGCCGATGCCGCCGTTGTAGAGCAGGTCCACCGGCGCCATCAGGATGGCGTGGATCAGTTCGGCCGGCGACAGCGCGCTTGCGGTGATGCCGAGCACCGCCTGCACCTGCGCCGACAGCGGGATGGTCTTGGCGGTGCGCGGATAGATCCCTCCGCCGGTGGAAATCAGCGTGGCGTCGTAGTCGGCCCAGCTCGAGCGCGGCAGCCCGAACAGCCGGGCGCGTTCCTGCAGGCTGCGCGCCGGATCCGGATCGGGGTCGAGGAAGATGTGGCGATGGTCGAACGCGGCCACCAGCCGGATATGCGGCGACAGCAGCATGCCGTTGCCGAACACGTCGCCCGACATGTCGCCGATGCCGGCCACGGTGAAGTCGGTGGACTGGATGTCGACGCCCATCTCGCGGAAATGCCGCTTGACCGATTCCCACGCGCCGCGCGCGGTGATCCCCATCTTCTTGTGGTCGTAGCCGACCGAGCCGCCGGAGGCGAACGCATCGCCCAGCCAGAACCCGTACTCGCCCGAGATCGCATTGGCGAAATCCGAGAACGTGGCCGTGCCCTTGTCCGCGGCTACCACCAGGTAGGGGTCGTTGTCGTCGTGGCGCACCACGTCGGGCGGCGGCACCAGTTCGCCGCCGACGAGGTTGTCGGTCAGGTCGAGCAGCCCGCGCAGGAAGGTCTGGTAGCAGGCAATGCCTTCGCGCAGGAAGGCGTCGCGGTCGGTGGGCGGCGGCGGGCGCTTGACCACGAAACCGCCCTTGGAGCCGACCGGCACGATCACCGTGTTCTTGACCATCTGCGCCTTCATCAGGCCCAGCACTTCGGTGCGGAAGTCTTCGCGCCGGTCCGACCAGCGCAGCCCCCCGCGCGCCACGCGTCCGCCGCGCAGGTGCACTCCTTCCACGCGCGGCGAGTAGACCCAGATCTCGAACATCGGTCGCGGTTCCGGCAAGCCCGGTACCAGCGCGGGATTGAACTTGAACGACAGGTACGGACGCGGCTGGCCGTCCTCGCCGCGATGGAAGTAATTGGTGCGCACGGTGGCGTTGATCACGCCGAGGAAGAGCCGCAGGATGCGGTCTTCGTCGAGGTTGGGGACCTTGTCCAAAGCCGTGCCGATATCGGCCAGCAGCTTGTCGCAGCGCGCCTGGCGCGCGGTGTCGGCGGCGACCTGGCTGAAGGTGTCGAAGCGCGCCACGAACAGCGCCACCAGCATCGCGGCAATGCTGGCATTGCCGGTCAGCGCGCGTTCGATATAGGCGTCGCTGAAGGTCGAGCCCACCTGCCGCAGGTAGCGCGCGTAGGCGCGCAGGATGGTCACGTCGCGCGCGGCCAGCTCGGCGCGCAGCACCAGGCGGTTGAGGTCGTCGTTTTCGATCTCGCCGTGCCATGCGCGCGCAAAGGCATCCTCGAACAGCGCCTTGACGCGCGCGATGTCGAACTCCGCGGCGCTGCTGCCATCGGCGATTTCGAGTCCGAAGTCGTGCACCCATAGCGGTGCGCCGCTGTCGGGCTCGATCAGGTAGGGGCGCTCTTCATCGACGCGCACGCCCAGGTGCTCGAGCATCGGCAGGCTCAGCGACAGCGCGATCGGTTCGCCGGCGCGGTACACCTTGAAGCGGAACGCACCCGGCGCGGCCTCGATCGGCCGGTACAGGTTCATCGCCATGCCGTTGCCGCGCCGCGCATGTTCCATCAGCTCGATATCGCGCACCGCAGTGCGCGCCGGATAGTCTTCGCGGTAGCCGGCGGGGAACGAACCGCCATAGCGCTGCAGCAGCCGGTTGCCGTGCTCTTCGCCGTGGCTTTCGTGCAGCGCTTCGGCAAGGTCGTCCTGCCAGCGGCGGCTGGCATGCACGATGCGCGCTTCCAGTTCCTGCGTGTCGACCTTGGGCATGGTGCCGGGCTCGCCGCGCACGGTCAGCTGGATGCGCGCCAGCGGCGATTCCGACAGCAACGGCGTGAATTCGCAACTGGTGCCGTGGAAAGCGCTGGTCAGCAGCTTCTGGATCTTCTGGCGCAGGTCGGTGTTGTACTTGTCACGCGGCACGAACACCAGGCACGAGACAAAGCGGTCGAAGCGGTCGCGCCGCACGAACAGACGCGTACGCTGGTGCTCCTGCAGCCGCAGGATGCCGGTGGTGATGTCGAACAACTCATCCTCGGTCGCCTGGAACAGCTCGTCGCGCGGATATTGCTCCAGGATCGTGACCAGCGACTTGTACAGGTGGCCCTTGGCGAGGAAGCCGGCGCGCGCCAGGATGTTGGCGCACTTGCGCCGCACCAGCGGGATGTCGGCGATCGGCGCCATGTAGGCGGTCGAGGTGTACAGGCCGACAAAGCGCCGCTCGCCGAACAGCTGACCGTTTTGGTCGAGCAGCTTGACCCCGACGTAGTCGAGATAGCCGGGCCGGTGCACGGTGGCGCGCGAATTGGCCTTGGTCAGGAAGATCGGCGAGCTGCCTTCGATGATCGCGGTGGCCGCCGCGGGCAGCGGCGTCAGGTCGTCGGCGTCGGGCTCGCGCAGGCTTTCACGCAGGATGCCGGCGCCCGAGCCCGCCACGCCGCGCAGGAAGTAGCGCCCGTCGCGCACCACCAGCTGATAGTCGCGCTGTCCCAGGAAGGAGAAATGGTCGTCCATCATCCATTCCAGGAAGGCGCGCGCCTCGACGATCTCCGCTGAAGCAGCGTCCGGCGCTTGCGCCATCGCGCCGATGGTGGCGCGCGTGATGTCGCACATCTTCGGCCAGTCTTCCACCGCGGCGCGCACATCGACCAGCACCTGCGAGATGCCGTTGCGCAAGGCGTCGAGGCGCGACGACTCGCCGGTGCGGTCGATCTCGAAATGGATAAAGGACTCCAGGCGCGAGCCGTCGCCGGCCTCGCCGGCGCCGGCGGGGGCGATCCGCTCGATGCCGCTGCCGCCGCGCCAGACCCGGAACACTGGATGGATGGCCGAATGCAGCGCCAGGCCCTGGCGGTTGATCTCCATGGTCACGGAGTCGACCAGGAACGGCATGTCGTCGTTGACGATCTCGACCACGGTGTGGTCGGAGTGCCAGCCGTGCTCTTCCAGGTTGGGGTTGTAGACGCGGATGCGGGCGCTGCCGGGGGTGAACTTCTGTGCGGTCTGCCAGTGCGCCATCACGGCGCCGTACAGGTCGGCCACTTCGCGCCGCAGCAGGTCTTCGGCGTCGGCCTGGTCGTAGTAATGCAGCAGGAAAGGCTCGACCACGCTGAACATCGCCGCCGGCAGCCGCCCGCGCGCGAAGGTGGCCAGTTCGTCCAGCAGGTGCGCGACCTTGTCTTCGTTCTCCTGCGGCATGTTCCCCTCCTCGCGGTGTCGATGGGCCGCCGGGGCATGTGCCGGGGCATGCTCATACTTTAGGAAAAATCCGAGTGCCCGGCGCAACAAAGTGGCGGGTACCGGCGATGGCGAGGGAAGGGGCAAGGACGGGTCCCGACGGCGAGCCGCGGGACCCGGGCAGCGCTCAGAAGCGCGTGGCGAGGCTGGGGCAGGAAGACGGTCGGTGCGCGACCGGCGGCAGGCCGGGGCAGGGCAGCGGCTGGGCGTGCTGGTTGTGCTGGTTGTGCCGTTCCTGCCGGCGGGCTTCGGAGACGGCCCTGGCCTGGCGCGAGGTGTGGCCGTCCAGCGTGGCTTTCATCCGGTCCAGCAGGCTGCTCAGCGCGGCGCGCTCCTGCGAGTTGAAGGCCGCGACCGAGACGCTGTGCAGGGCGCTCAGCGCCTGCGCGGTACGTTGCATCCGCGCGCTGGCGCCTTCCGCGATGCGGGGCGCCTGCGTCGCGGTGTACTCGATCCAGCCGTCGCGGCGCAGTTCGTCGAGCATGATTTCCGATTGCGCCGCGTCGAGCGGCATCGGACCGGCCAGCGGCAAGCCGCGCTTGAAGCCACCCTGGCGGATGGCCCGCAGCAGCAGCCACTGGGAATAGTTAAGGCCCGAGGCGCGCAGGGTCTGGTCCAACGCACCTTGCCAGGCGGTGACTGCGTCAATCAGGGCAAGGACAACCGGCTCGCTGGGTTCGAGGGGTCTTGGCTGCATGAATGGCGTCTCCTGTTGTGGTTTGCCGCCACCGCAATGCACAGGCACCCGCAAGGGTGCAAGGGGCCGGAGCATGGCCGGCCCGGGCGGCACGGCCGCCGCAGCCTCTGGGGTGGGCTGGGTCGACCGAACGGCGAGACTAACAGAAACCTTTGCCACATTTGTGACAACTGCGGGAATGTCCTGAGCCGGCAGTGCCCGATAGTGGCGGCTGCGGCGCGTGCCTTGCGCCTGGCTATGAGAAAAGCGACTTGGATGGATGACTTTAAATCATCGCTGGAATGGACATGGCTGGCTACACTGCCTGCCGGAAACCCCGCACCCAGCCGCCAGGCCAGCACGGGGCGAACGGCGCAGGCACGGGCCGGCCGTCAGACCGGAGATCAAGATGGACAAGGAACGCATTCGCCTGGCCAGGCTGCATGACAAGGTAGTCTCGGCCGACGAAGCCGCCGCGCTGATCCGCGACGGCATGACGGTAGGCATGAGCGGATTCACTCGCGCGGGCGACTGCAAGGAAGTGCCGTTCGCGCTGGCGCGGCGCGCCGCCACCGAGCCGCTGCGCATCACGCTGATGACCGGCGCCTCGCTCGGCAACGACATCGACCGGGTGCTGGCGGAGGCCGACGTGATCGCGCGCCGCCTGCCGTTCCAGTCCGATGCCACGCTGCGCCGCAAGATCAATGCGGGCGAAGTGATGTTCATCGACCAGCATCTGTCCGAGACCGTCGAGCAGCTGCGCTCGGGCCAGCTCGCGCCGGTGGATGTCGCGGTGGTGGAAGCGGTGGCGATCACCGAGCAGGGCGGCATCATCCCCAGCACCTCGGTCGGCAACTCGGCCAGCTTTGCCATGCTGGCGCGCAAGGTGATCGTAGAGATCAACCTGAACATGCCGCTGGAGCTGGAAGGACTGCACGACATCTATTTCCCGGTGCAGCGTCCGTACCGGCAGCCGATCCCGCTGATCGCGCCCGCGCAGCGCATCGGCCTGCCGTATATCCCGATCGATCCCGAGAAGATCGCGGCCATTGTGTTCACGGCCAAGGACGACAGCCCGTCCAATGCGCTGCCGCCGGATGCCGAGACCAGCCAGATCGCCGGCCATCTCAATGACTTCCTGCTGCGCGAGGTACGCGCCGGGCGGCTGTCGCCGTCGCTGCAGCCGCTGCAGGCCGGCATCGGCACCATTGCCAACGCGGTGCTGCACGGCATGGTCGAGTCGCCGTTCCGCGAGCTGCAGATGTATTCCGAGGTGCTGCAGGACAGCACCATCGAGCTGCTCGATGCGGGGCGCCTGGCCTTTGCCTCGGCCTCGTCGGTGACGCTGACGCGTGCGGTGTACCAGCGCTTCCTGTCGAACCTGGACCGTTACCGCTCGCGGCTGCTGCTGCGGCCGCAGGAGATCAGCAACCATCCGGAGATCCTGCGCCGGCTGGGGCTGATCACCATCAACACGGCGCTCGAGTGCGATATCTACGGCAACGTCAACTCGACCCATGTGGGCGGCACGCACATGATGAACGGCATCGGCGGCTCGGGTGACTTTGCCCGCAATGCGCACTTGTCGGTGTTCGTGACCAAGTCAGTGGCGAAGGGCGGCGATATCTCCAGCATCGTGCCGATGGTGGCGCACGTCGACCATACCGAGCACGACGTCGACATCATCGTCACCGAGCACGGACTGGCCGACCTGCGCGGCCTGGCGCCGCGCGAGCGTGCGCGCACCGTCATCGCCAACTGCGCCGACCCGCAGTACCGCGAGCTGCTGGGCGACTACTTCCGCCGCGCCTGCGCGCATGGCGGGCAGACCCCGCACCTAGTGGAAGAGGCGCTGTCCTGGCATGCCGACTTCCGCGACCGCGGCACCATGCAGCCGGCGCGGCCGGCACCGGCGCTGGCCGCCTGAGGCACGGGCTACCACCGAAAACAAAACAGCCCGCGCAAGCGGGCTGTGCGAGCGGGCGGGGGCAGCCTTACTGCGCCTTGGTGCCCTGGCTGGCGGGCGCCTTGGCGCCGTCGGTGTAGGGATCGGCCTTGCCGGCCTTGGCGCCTTCGGTGTACGGATCGAACTTGCCGGCCCTGGCGCCATCGGTGTTGGGATCGAACTTCTTGCCGGAGTTGGTCAGTTCCGACTTGGTCGATTGCTTGGCGCCGTCGGTGTACGGGTCGAACTTGCCGGACTTGGCCGCGCCCTGGTTGGGGCCGGCCTTCTTGGTGTGGCTGCCGCCGTAGAGGTCGCCGCCGTCGGTGTAGTTCTTCTGCGCATAGACCTGCGTCGCGCCGAGGGCGGCCAGTGCTGCAACGATCAGGGTCGGAACGGACTTCTTCAGCATCTTGTTATCCTCGCGAATGTCGGTCGCGCAGCGCCTGCGCGAAACCGGTTTGGGGCCGGACGTTGGCCGGTCGACTGCCGGCGAGTGTGGCGGAGCACCCGGAAAATGTACCGGGTCGGCGCGTGTCCGCAAAGTGAAAGTTTCTTCTAGACGTATTGAACGTTACCGACGCGGCCCGCATGCTGCGCGGGATCAAACGCGCCAGCAATAGGAATAATCTGAGTGGCGCGCCGGGCCTTTTCGGATGCCGCGCATAAAAAAACCGGCTGCCGTGGCAGCCGGTTTCCGGGTCGGCAGACGGCTCGCGCCGCCTGGCCGGCTTATTCCAGCGTGATGTTCTGGTCGCGCGCGATCTTCTTGCGCAGGTCCAGTTCGCGCTTGATCTGCGCGGCGTATTGCTGCGGCGTGTTGCCGTCGGTGTAGGCACCGCTGTCGGCCAGGCGGCGCTTGACGTTGGGATCCTGCAGCGCCTTGACCGCGGCGTCATGCACGCGCGTGATGATCGCCGCCGGCGTGCCGGCCGGGGCCACCAGGCCGTACCAGGCCATGTTGTTCATGTCCTTCATGCCGGCTTCGGCAAAGGTCGGCACGTCGGGCAGGCCTTCGACGCGCTTGGGCGCCGCCACCGCCAGCGCGCGCAGCTTGCCGGCCTGGATATGCGGCATCGACGACGGCAGGTTGTCGAACTGCGCGTTGACCTGGCCGGCCAGCGTGTCGTTCAGCGCCGGGCCCGATCCGCGATAGGGGATATGGACCATGTCGGTCTGGGTGATGTCCTTGAACAGCTCCCCGTCCAGGTGCGAGATGCTGCCCTTGCCGGCCGAGGCGTAGCTGTACTTGCCCGGGTTGGCCTTCAGCATCGCCACGAATTCCTTCAGGGTCTTGGCCGGAGTCTTCGGATTCACCGTCAGCACGTTGGGCACGTTGACCAGGTTGGTGATCGGCGCGAAGTCCTTGAGCGGATCGTACGGGTTCTTGGGGTTGGTGGCCGGGTTGGTCGCCATGGTGCTGACCGTGGCGATGCCCAGCGTGTAGCCGTCCGGCGCCGACTTGGCGAGCGCGTCGGCACCGATGGCGCCACCGCCGCCGCCGCGGTTCTCCACCACCACCGGCTGGCCCAGTTCACGGCCCAGGCCGTCGGACACCGCGCGCGCCACGATATCGGTGGTGCCGCCGGCCGCGAACGGCACGATCAGGCGGATCGGCTTGGCAGGGTAGGACTGGGCATGTGCCAGGTCGGCGTGGGCCAGGCCGAGGGCCGCGATGCATGCGGCTGCGCCGGCGTTAAGGACTGCTTTCAAGGAGGGCCTCCATTCTTCTTTCACTGATTCGCCAGCCAGGCTGCAGGCGTGTGCGGGGATCGGCTAAGGATCCGGCGCCCGCGCTGTCAGGGTTTCCCGGGCTGGCATGACCGGGCTGTGCCGGGATGCGGTACGGCCGGCGCCTTGCGATAGTTCCGCGATACGGAACTATGTTCCACAATGGCGCGGGAGCGATTCAACCGGGAAAGCGCCTGCAGGGGAATTGGTGACAACCCGCGTATCAAGAATCGGGCTGTGCTGCCGATCGCGCGCGTGGCCGGGATGGCAGGAGGAAGCGCAGCGCAAAAGCAAAAAGCCGGAAGCAAGGCTTCCGGCTTTTCTGAATTCGCTGGTGGGGCGTGAGTGACTCGAACACTCGACCTACGGATTAAGAGTCCGCTGCTCTACCAACTGAGCTAACGCCCCAACGAAGAAAAAGATTGTAGCAAGGTATCGGATGCGGCGCAATAGCCTTTGCGGCATTTTTTGCGGTGCCTGGCCGCTACAATGCCAGGCCGCCGTCATGCGTCTCCGTGCCGGCACCGCATCCACCTGTTTGCCAGATCCATGCACGCCAGAGTCCTACGCTATCTCGACGAGGTCGTCCGCCGCGGTTCCATCCGCAAGGCGGCCGAGCACCTGCACGTGGCGCCGACCGCGGTCAACCGGCAGATCCTGGACCTGGAGGCGGAACTGGGCGCACCGCTGTTCGAGCGCATCAACAAGCGCCTGCGGCTGACGCCGCTGGGCGAGATGGTGCTGGCCCACGTCCGCCAGACGCTGCGCGAGCACGACGCGCTACGCGAGCGGATCGAGGACTTCAAGGGCGCGCGCCGGGGCGAGGTCACGGTGGCGGTGACGGCGGGCCTGGCGGGCTCGCTGATGCCGTCGCTGGTGCATGACTTCCGGCAGCGCTATCCGGGCATCGTGGTGCGCGTCAACGACCTGCCGGTCGCCGACATCGTGGTGGCGGTGGAGCAGGGCGATGCCGACCTCGGCCTGGGCTATGACCTGCCGGAACTGCCGGCCTTCCGCGCGCTCGCCAGCAGCGACTGGCAGATCGGCGCGGTGGTGCCGCCTGGCCATGCGCTGGCGGCGCGGCCATCGGTGCTGCTGAGCGAGTGCGTCGGCTATCCGCTGATCCTGCCGGCATCTTCCTTGTCGATCCGCGCCATCCTCGATGCGGCCTTTGCGCGCAATGCGATCGAGGTCTCGCCGGTGGCGGAATCGACCTCGACCGCGCTGATCCGCCAGCTGGTGCTGCTGGGGACCGGCATCGCGCTGCTGAACCCGCTCGACGTGATGGAAGAGCGCGCGCGCCAGGCGCTGGTGTACGTGCCCTTGCGCGACCGCCACCTGCAGGGCCAGACGCTGACGCTGGTGGCGCGCGCCGGCGGCCAGCTCAGCGCCGCGGCCGGGCTGATGGCCGAGCGCATCGGCGATGCGCTGGCGACGCTGTTCGCGCAGGCACGCTGAGCCGGGCTTGCTGGCAGATGTCCACTTTTTGTGGACAGGCTGATCGGAATTCTATGCTTGGGAAGGGGCAGCGCGACGCCGTAGACTGGCGGCGATCGTATCTGCCCTCAATCCCATCCGCTTCACAGAAGGAATTCCGCCATGACCCTGATCGCCCTCAATGCCGACGTGCTGGTGACCATGGACGCGCAGCGCCGCGAGATCCGCGACGGCGCGCTGGTCGCCGAAGGTCCCGCGGTGCAATGGGTCGGCCCCACCGCGGAGCTGCCGCCGCAATACCGGCGCATGGTCGACGACGGCAGCGCGCAGGTGCTCGACATGCGCGGCCGCGTGGTCACGCCCGGGCTGGTCAACACGCACCACCACATGTACCAGAGCCTGACGCGCGCGGTGCCGGCGGCGCAGGATGCCGAGCTGTTCTCGTGGCTGACCAACCTGTACATGCTGTGGTCGCACCTGACGCCGGAAATGATCGCGGTGTCGACCAAGGCCGCGATGGCCGAGCTGATGCTGTCGGGCTGCACCACCACCAGCGACCACCTCTACCTTTTCCCCAATGGCTCGCGCCTGGACGATTCGATCGCCGCGGCTCAGGAGATGGGCATGCGCTTCCATGCCGCGCGCGGCTCGATGAGCGTGGGCCGCAGCAAGGGCGGCCTGCCGCCGGACGTGGTGGTCGAAGACGAGGCTGCGATCCTGCGCGACAGCCAGCGGCTGGTGGAGCAGTACCACGACAGCGCGCGCCACGCGATGCTGCGCGTGGTGCTGGCGCCGTGCTCGCCGTTCTCGGTATCGCGCGACCTGATGCGCGAATCGGCGGTGATGGCGCGCCACTATGGCGTGTCGCTGCACACGCACCTGGCCGAGAACGACAACGACATTGCCTATTCGCGCGAGAAATTCGGCCTGACGCCGGCACAGTATGCCGAGGACCTCGGCTGGGTCGGCCACGATGTGTGGCACGCGCACTGCGTCAAGCTGGACCACGAGGGCATCGCGCTGTTCGCACGGACCGGCACCGGGGTGGCGCATTGCCCGTGCTCGAACATGCGGCTGGCATCGGGCATTGCGCCGGTGCGTGCGATGCGCGACGCGGGCGTGCCGGTGGGCCTGGGCGTGGACGGCAGCGCGTCGAACGACGGCGCGCATATGCTGGGCGAGGCGCGCCAGGCGATGCTGCTGCAGCGGGTCGGCTACGGTCCGGCCGCGATGAGCGCGCGCGAGGCGCTGGAAATCGCCACGCTGGGTGGCGCGCGCGTGCTCAACCGCGACGATATCGGCGCGCTGGCGCCGGGCATGTCGGCGGACTTCGTCGCCTTCGACCTGGCGTCGGTCGGGTTTGCCGGCGCCGGCCATGACCCGGTGGCGGCGCTGGTGTTCTGCACGCCGGCCAATGTCGCGGCCAGCGTAATCAATGGCAGGGAAGTGGTGCGCGACGGCGAGCTGCTGACGGCCGACCTTCCCGCGGTGCTGCTGCGCCATCGCGCGCTGGCGCGCACGCTGTTCGAACGGGCCAGCGCCGGCGCGTGATGCAGTGCCGTTGCGGCGGGGGCGGCGCCCTCTGCGCAACGGCTCGGTGCGGTCCGCTCCGCGCAAAGCAAAAGGCCGGAAGCATTTCTGCTTCCGGCCTTTTTTGTATTCGCTGGTGGGGCGTGAGTGACTCGAACACTCGACCTACGGATTAAGAGTCCGCTGCTCTACCAACTGAGCTAACGCCCCAACGAAGAACGAGATTCTAGCATGATTTCCGGCGCTGTCAATTGCCTGACGCAATTGCCATGGCAAGCCGCGCGAACGTGCCCCGCGTGCGAAGGGGGTGCCCGACGGAACCGAACGGCGGTCGCGATGGTCTTCCGAATGAACCCTGTCGCATGGGGTTCTACCCATACGATTTTGCCGGAGCCATGTTAGGATGTTTCTCCACTTGCATATGGAGGGCTGCACCGATGGATATCAAATTCCAAGAGCAAGAGCGCTACGACATCAATAACGAAGGCTTGTTGTTCCAGGCACTTGTCAATGGCGAGAAGGTGACTTGCGTGGTGACACGCGAAGCACTGTGGGAAGGTTTCAGCGCCGACCAGGTGCTGTCACTCGAAGAAGCATTCCGCGCCGGCCGCGAAACCATCGAACGCGCCGCCGTGGTGCTGATCGAGCAGGGCGCACCGCAGCCTATCGTCGTCAAGCGCGCCCACGTGGCGCCAATCTGATGCGGATGGATGCCCCGGCCAGCCCCAGGCAAGCCGCGGGCGCCCATCTGGCATCAGGCTTCACAGCATAGGCCGTCCGGCCTTGCTCGCCAGCCGGCGCCGCCGGCGCAGGCAATCCCCAGCTTCTTTCCGCTTTTCTTTTTTTGCCGCCGTGGTTTGTCCCCGTGATCGTGGCGAAGCGCGCCTGTGCGGGCGCTACGCTCATGGCTGCGCGGATGCGGCCGTCGCCGGCGTGGCGCCCGGCCGCGACGCGCATTCCTCGAAGATGCGCACGCTGCAGCGGGCGCAGACTTCCGGCGACAGCTGACCGATGATGGTGTGCAGCGCCTGCCGCTTGGTCGGGAATATATGGTCGGCGCCGAGCTTGCCGGTAAAGCCGGTCTGCGCCCAGGTCTGCAGCACCTGCGTGCGCGGACGGTGGAAGTACAGGTCGCCGCCGAGCGCGCGGCGCTCGCTCAGCTCGTATTCCCACATTTCCGCGCCGGCGAGGTCGATGAAGTTCATGCTCTTGGTCATCGCCAGCAGGTGGGTCTGGCCGGGATTGACGGTGCGCAGCCAGTGCAGGCGGTCGGTCACGAATTGCACCGCGCCGAAGTAGATCGCACCCTCCATGCGCAGCAGCTTGAGCTGCGGGCATTCCGGCTGCGGCCGGCGCAGCTCGTCCAGCGGCGTGAAGCGCCGGCCGGGGTCGTCGGCATCCGGCACCAGGCTGCGCACCGCGGGCCGCGAGGTGCGGTACAGGTAGGCCACCAGCGACAGCACGGTGCCGAGCAGCACCGCCATTTCCAGCCGGATCACCAGCGTGGCGGCAAAGGTGCCGATGGCGATCGCGAACTCGGTACGGCTGAGTGTGAAGATGCGGCGCAGCCGCGCGATGTCGAGCAGGCCCCACGCCACCAGCAGCAGCATCGCCGCAATCGCCGCCATCGGGATCTGCGCCAGCAGCGGCGCGCTGACCGCGACCAGCGCCACCAGCCACAGCGCCGAGAACACGCTCGCCAGCGGCGTGCGCGCGCCGGCCTCGAAGTTGGGCACCGAGCGGTTGAGCGAGCCGCAGGAGATATAGCCGGAGAAGAAGCCGCCGGCGATATTCGACAGGCCCTGGCCGATGAACTCGCGGTTGGCATCGATATGCTGGCCCGAGCGCAATGCCACTGCCTTGGCGATCGAGATCGACTGGCCCAGCGCGACGATGGTCAGCGCCGCGGCGATGCCGAGCAGGTCGGGCAGCTTGCGCCAGTCGACGTCAGGCACCTGGAAGTGCGGCAGCGCCGATGGAATCGGCCCGACCACGTTGACGTGGTGGCCGCCGGCCTGGTTCAGCAGCAGCGCCACGCCATAGCCGGCCAGCAGGCCCAGCAGCATGAACGGCAGGCGCCGCCACAGCCGCTTGCACAGCAGCGTCACCGCCAGCGTGACCGCGCCCACCATGGCCGCGTCCCAGTTGATGGCATCGGCATGCTCGAACAGGTGGCGCAGCACGCCGAAGGCGCTGGTGCCGGTCGGCACCGACAGCCCGAACAGGTCCTTCAGCGCGTACAGCCCGATCAGCGTCGCCGCGCCGCAAGTAAAGCCGAGCAGCACCGACGGCGAAATAAAGTTGGCCAGCGAGCCCAGCCGCAGCGTGCCCACTGCCAGCTGCATCACGCCGACTACGATGGTCACGGCCAGCGCCAGGCCGATATAGGCCGGGCTGCCGGCGAACGCGAGCGGGCTCAGCATCGCGAACAGTGCCAGCGAATTGGCGTTGGTCGGCCCCGACATGACGTGCCAGCTGGAACCGAACAGCGCCGCGACGATGCACGGCACCACCGCGCTGTAGATGCCGTACTGCGGCGGCAGGCCGGCCAGCGTGGCGAAGGCGACGCCCTGCGGCAATACCAGCACGGCGCCGAGCAGCCCCGCGACCAGGTCGGCGCGCAGCGTGGTCGGGTCGACGCGCTGGCTCCAGGGGAACAGGCGCGGCAGCAGGGGGGCGGTAGCGGGCGAATGCATCGGCGGGAAACGGAGCGGGCTAGCCGGCTTCGCCGCCGTGTCCGGAGGGCGGCAAGGCAGCGGGGGCTGGCGCAGTGGATTGAGGCGCGGCCTGCGGGCCCAGGCTGGCCAGCATGGCGTCGAGCGCGCGATAGACCTCGGCCAGCCGCTCGGCCCCCAGCTGCTGCGCGAGCTGCTGGTAGCGCGCGTCGATCAGCGGTTCCATCTGCGCGATGATGTCGCGCGCGGCACTGGTCAGGTTGACCAACTGGCGGCGCTGGTCGGTGGCCGAGCGCGTGCGTGCCACCAGCCCGGCGTCTTCCATGCCCGCCAGCATGCGGGTCAGGCTGGGGCTCAGGATCAGGCAGGCCTCGGCGAGCTGGTTGGGCTCCATCGGCCCGCGTTCGTTGAGCGTGCGCAGCACACGCCATTGCTGCTCGGTCACGCCGAACTGCCGCAGGATCGGCCGGAAGCCGGCCAGCAACGCTTCGCGCGCTTGCAGCAGCAGGTGGGGGAGATTGCGATGGCGAAACATGGCCTGGGCGGGAGGGCTCATGCCCGCAGTGTAGCGGGCACGGCCGGGCGCGGCGAGCGGGGCTTGCCCGGGCTTGCCTGAACCCGCGCCATGCCCCAGTGCGGCCGGCAGGCGCGCACGCCGTGCCGGCTCAGCCGCAATGCAGCGTCGCCACCACCGGGGTGTGGTCGGACGGCTGCTCCCAGGTGCGCGGCACCCGGTCGATCACGCACGCGGTGCACTGCTCGGCCAGCGCCGGCGACAGCAGGATATGGTCGATGCGCAGCCCGGCATTGCGCCGGAACGCCAGCATGCGGTAGTCCCACCACGAGAATGCCTTCTCCGGCTGGTCGAACTTGCGGAACGCATCGGCCAGGCCCAGTTCGAGCAGCGCGGCAAAGGCGGCGCGCTCGGGCGGCGAAACCAGGTTCTGGCCTTCCCACTTGGCCGGGTCGTGCACGTCGCGGTCCTCGGGCGCGATATTGAAGTCGCCCAGCAGCGCCAGCCGCGGGTGGCGCGCCATTTCCTCGCGCAGCCATGCGGTCATCGCTTCCAGCCATTGCAGCTTGTAGGCGAACTTGTCCGAGTCGGGCGCCTGCCCGTTGGGGAAATAGGCGCAGACCAGCCGCAGGTCGCCATAGGTGGCGGCGATCACGCGCTGCTGCGCGTCCTCGAAGCCGGGGATGTTGCGCACCACGTCGACGGGGCCGGGCATGCTCGCGTCGCGCGCCAGGATGGCGACGCCGTTGTAGGTCTTCTGGCCGGTGTAGATGCTGTGGAAACCGGCGTTCTCCAGTTCGGCCAGCGGGTACTTGTCGTCCGGCAGCTTCAGTTCCTGCAGGCACAGCGCGTCGATCGGCGCGCCGGCCTGGTCCTGCTCGGCCAGCCACTGCAGCACCTGCGGCAAGCGTACTTTCAGCGAATTGACGTTCCAGCTGGCAATGCGCAGCGGGCCCTGGCCCGGCAGTCCCAGCGCGCTCATGCCGCCATCCCGCCGTGGCGCAGCAGCGCGTCGATCTGCGGCGCGCGGCCGCGGAAGGCCACGAACGAGTCCATCGCCGGGCGGCTGCCGCCCACCGACAGGATCTCGCGCTGGTAGCGCGCGCCGGTTTCGCTGTCGAGCACCGTGCCCGACAGTTGCGCGGCCTCTTCGAACGCCGCATAGACGTCGGCCGACAGCACTTCGGCCCACTTGTAGCTGTAATAGCCCGCGGCATAGCCGCCGGCGAAGATATGGCTGAAGGTGTTCGGCCAGCGCGACAGCGGATGCTGCGGCACCACGTGCACGCGGTCGTTGATCTGGCGCGACAGCTCCAGCACCGAGGTGGCGCCGGCCGGATCGAAGTCGGTATGCAGGTGCATGTCGAACGACGAGAACACGATCTGGCGCAGCGTCATCATGCCGTTCTGGAAATTCTTGGCTGCCAGCATGCGGTCAAACAGCGCGCGCGGCAGCGGCGCGCCGGTGTCGACATGCTGCGTCATGCCGGTCAGCACTTCGTACTCCCAGCAGAAGTTCTCCATGAACTGCGACGGCAGCTCCACCGCATCCCACTCCACGCCGTTGATGCCCGACACGCCCAGCTCGCCCACCTGCGTCAGCATATGGTGCAGGCCGTGGCCGAACTCGTGGAACAGCGTGATGACCTCATCGTGCGTGAACAGCGCGGGCTTGCCGCCGACCGGCGCCGAGAAATTGCAGGTCAGGTAGGCCACCGGGGTCTGCACGCCGCCGTGCTCGAGCACCTTGCGCCCGCGCGCATCGTCCATCCACGCGCCGCCGCGCTTGCCTTCGCGCGCGTACAGGTCGATGTAGAACTGGGCCAGCAGCGTGCCGTCGGCGGTGCTGACGCGGAAGAAGCGCGCGTCCGGGTGCCAGGTCTGCGCCTGCTCGGGCTCGATGCGCACCGAGAACAGCTTCTGCACCACGCCGAACAGGCCCTCGAGCACCTTGGCTTCCGGGAAGTACTGCTTGACCTCGTGTTCGGAGAACGCATAGCGCTGCTGGCGCAGCTTCTCCGAGGCATAGGCCACGTCCCACGGTGCCAGCTCCGGCAGGCCCAGCTCGGCCGCGGCGAAGGCCTTCAGCTCGGCCCAGTCCTGCTCGGCGTAGGGGCGCGCCTTGACCGCCAGTTCGTCGAGGAACTTGAGCACCTCGGCGGGCGACTCGGCCATCTTCGGCACCAGCGAGACTTCGCCGTAGCACTGGTAGCCCAGCATCTGTGCCTCTTCGCGGCGCAGCGCCAGCTGCTCGCGCATATTGGCGGTGTTGTCCCAGTCGGCCTGGCCCTGGCCGTGCTGCGGCCCGAGCTCGGACGCGCGCGTGACGTTGGCTTCGTACAGGGTCTGGCGCAGCGCGCGGTCGTCAGCGTACTGCAGCACCGGGAAATAGGAAGGGAAGTGCAGCGTGAACTTCCAGCCGGCCTTGCCGTCTTTTTCCGCGGCGTGGCGGGCGGCTTCACGGGCATCGTCGGGCAGGCCGGACAGACGCGCCTCGTCCTCGATGACCAGCGCGTACGCGTTGGTGGCGTCGAGCACGTGGTCGGAGAAGGCCTTGGACAGCTGGGCCTGCTGTTCCTGGATCTCGGCAAAGCGCGGCTTCTTGTCCTCGGGCAGTTCGGCGCCGCCCAGGCGGAAGCCGCGCAGCTCGTTCTCGATCAGCTGGTGGCGCGCCGCGCTCATGCCGGCGAACTCGGGGCTGGCCGCCAGCGCCTTGTATTTCTCATACAGCGCCAGGCTCTGGCCCAGTGACGACCAGAACTCGGTCATGCGCGGCAGGTTTTCGGCATGCGCCTGGCGCAGCTCGGGCGTGTCGGCGACGGCGCTGAGGTGGCTGACCACGCCCCAGGCGCGGCCCAGCGGCTCGGTGGCGGCTTCCAGCGCCTGCACGGCATTGGCCCAGTCAGCGGGCGTGGCGGGATCCTCGGCGCGGGCGACGGCCTGTTGCGCGCGTTCCAGCAGCACGTCGAGCGCGGGGCTGATGTGCTCGGGCCGGATCTCGGCAAAGCGGGGCAGGTCGGAAAAGTCCAGCAGCGGATTGCTAGCGTTGGCGGCGTGGTCCATGGCGTGTTCTCGGTTGGCTGCTCGGTGGGCTGGTCTTGATCAGGCGATATTCCCGCAGATGGGGCCGGGGCGGTGGATTTTCCAGTGCCCCGGGTGGCGCATCGGGCGCCGGCGGCAAGCGGCGCTCAAAGTCGCGCGCTCAGCCCGCGGCGCGCTCGGCCGCTTCCAGCGTATTGATCAGCAGCATGGTGATGGTCATCGGCCCGACCCCGCCCGGCACCGGCGTGATGTAGCCGGCGACTTCGCGCACGCCGGCGAAGTCGACATCGCCGCACAGCTTGCCGTGGTCATCGCGGTTCATGCCGACATCGATCACCACCGCGCCGGGCTTGACCATGTCGGCCGTGATCAGGTTGCGCTTGCCGACCGCGGCCACCACCACGTCGGCGTCGCGGGTGTGGGCGCCGATATCGCGGGTCTTGCTGTTGCAGATGGTGACGGTGGCGCCGGCCTGCAGCAGCAGCATCGCCATCGGCTTGCCGACGATGTTGGAGGCGCCCACCACCACCGCGCGCGCGCCGCGCAGCGGGTACTGGATCGATTCCAGCATCTTCATGCAGCCGTAGGGGGTGCACGGGCGGAACAGCGGCGCGCCGGTCATCAGCGCGCCGGCATTGGCCACGTGGAAGCCGTCGACGTCCTTTTCCGGCGCGATCGCTTCGAGCACCTTGTGGCTGTCGATGTGCTTGGGCAGCGGCAGCTGCACCAGGATGCCGTGGATGCGCGGATCGCGATTGAGTTGGTCGATGCGGGCCAGCAGGTCGGCCTCGGACAGGTCGGCCGGATAGCGGTCCAGCGACGAATGGAAGCCGTTGTCCTCGCAGGCCTTGACCTTGTTGCGCACGTAGACCTGGCTGGCCGGGTCTTCGCCGACCAGGACCACGGCCAGGCCGGGCTGGTGGCCGAGTTCGGTCAGGCGGGCGGCGCGCTGGGCGGCTTCGGAGCGGATTTGCTTGGCAAGGGCGTTGCCGTCGATCAGTTGGGCGGGCATGGAAGGCAGGCGGGAATGATGACGAGAAGGTGGCGAGAAGGTGGCGGCGCCCGCGCGCGGCGGAGCCAAAGGCGGAATTATAAAGGTTGCGCGAGGCCTGTCGCACGCAGCTTGACCGCCGGCAGCGATCGCGCCGCCCCGGCACTGGTAGCATCGGCCGCATGCCTACCGCGCTTGCCTCGACACTGTCCGATCCGCTGCTGGTGCTGCTGTCCGTGTGCGGACTGCTATGGGCGCTGACGCGCCGGCCCTGGGGGCTGCTGCGCCGCGATGCGCTGCAGAATGCCTGGCTGGGCGCGATGCTGCTGGTGGCGCTGCTGTGGACGGTGCGCGCGACGCTGGCTGGCGGCATGGTGATCCAGCTGCTCGGCGCCACGCTGATGGTGACGCTGTTCGGGCTGCCGCTGGCGCTGCTGTCGCTGTTCGCCGCCGACGTGGTCTCGCTGCTGGGGTTGGAGTACCTGGCCGGGCACGGCTGGAGCCAGTTCGACTGGGTCGCGCTGTGGGTGCGCTATGTCTGGCTGGCGCTGCTGCCGGCGCTGCTCTCGGCCGGCCTGCAGGCGGCGATGCGGCGCCTGTTGCCGCGCCATCCGTTCGTGTTCATCCTCGGGCACGGGTATTTCACCGCCGGACTGGCCGCGCTGGGCGCGGGCGCGGCGCAGGCGGGCTGGCGCTACCTGATGATGCCGGGACAGCCGCTGAGCCTTGCCGACACCCTGCTCGGTGCCGTGATCCTGGCCTTTGGCGAGGCCTTCCTTACCGGCATGCTGGTCGCCGTGTTTGTGGTCTATCGGCCACAGTGGGTGGTGACCTTCCGCGACGAGGATTACCTCCGCCGCTGAGCGGTGTGTGCGGCCCGGAAGTGCGGAAGGGGGTGTGGAGAAGGGGCGCAGCGGGCCGCAGGTGCGGCCCCTTGGGGCCGCACACCGGGCAAGGGAGCGGGCGCCGGCCGCTCAGCTGTTGCGCGACAGCGCCAGGCGCAGCAGGTCGGCGACGGTATTGACGTTGAGCTTTTCCATGATGTTGGCGCGGTGCGCCTCCACGGTCTTGATGGAAATGCCCAGGTCGTCGGCGATCTGCTTGTTCAGGCGGCCGGCCACGATGCGCTCCAGCACCTGCTGCTCGCGCGTGGTCAGCTTGCCCAGCAGGTCCTTGGCGGCGCGCTGCTCGCGCGCGGTGGAGTGGTCGGTGCGAGCCTTCTGCAGCATGCGCTCGACCAGCGCGCGCAGCTCGGACTCGTCGAACGGCTTTTCGATAAAGTCGATCGCGCCGCGCTTCATCGTCGACACCGCCATCGGCACGTCGCCGTGGCCGGTGATGAAGACGATCGGGATGTCGATCTGCTCGGCCAGCATGCGCTCCTGCAGCTCGGGCCCGCTCATGCCGGGCATGCGCACGTCCAGGATCAGGCAGGACACCTGGCTGGCGTCGTAGGCGGCGAGGAACTGCTCGGCGCTGGTAAAGCTGCGCACCTGATAGCCATTGCCCTCCAGCAGCCAGGTCAGCGAGTCGCGCATGGCCTCATCGTCGTCGACGATGAACACGGTCTCGCCGCGGTGGGGCGTGGGGTTTGGCGTTGCGGTCATGTAGTCTCCTCGGGACAACAATTCATTGCTGCGAAGTGTAACCGGCAGCGGCCCTCTGTGGCGAGACAGGCCCCCCACGTCGGAGGGGAAGCGGCGCGGCCGGCATCGGGCAGTCGAAAATGCGCAAGCATGCGCGTGGCCCGCATGCGCGGGCTCGGTTTATTCGGCGATGGTTTCGGCCGGCGCCGACTGCAGCGGCAGCATGATCTTGAATGTACAGCCAATGCCGTCGACATTGTTCTCGACCCACAGCCGGCCCTGGTGCGACTCGATGATCGAGCGGCAGATGTTCAGCCCCATGCCCATGCCGTCGGACTTGGTGCTGAAGAAGGGCTCGAACAGCCGCTCCTTGGTGGCCTCGTCGACGCCCGGGCCCTGGTCGATCACGTCGATATGGACGTTGTCGCCGATCTCGCCGGACTCGACCCGCGCATGCAGCCGCACCACGCCGCCGGCGCGCATCGCCGGCAGCCCGGCCATGGCCTCGACCGCGTTCTTGAGCAGGTTCACCAGCACCTGCTCGATCAGCACCGGATCGACATAGACCGTCATCGGTGGCGCCGGCAGCCGGGTCAGGATGGTGACGCGGCGGCGCGTGGCTTCCAGGTCGGCCAGGCCCACCGCGTCGGCGACGATGTCGTGCAGCGCGGCCTCGCGCCGCTGCGGCTGGCTGCGCTTCACGAAGCCGCGGATGCGGCTGATGATGGTGCCGGCCCGCACCGCCTGCGCCGAGGTCTTCTCCAGCACCGGGATCAGGTCCTCGGGCGTGCTGCGCCCCGAATGCAGCCGCGCCACCGCGCCCATGCAGTAGTTGTTGATCGCCGCCAGCGGCTGGTTCAGTTCGTGCGCCAGCGACGACGCCATCTCGCCCATGGTGGTCAGGCGGCTGGTGAACTGCAGGCGCTCTTCATGCTGGCGCGCCATTTCCTCGGCGGCCTTGCGCACGGTGATGTCGGTGGCGATCTGCATCTGCGCCAGGTGGCCGTCGACCCACTGGATATAGCGGCGGCGCACCTCGAACCATTTCTGCATGTCGGGCACGAACACCTCGCGCGCATCCGACGCGTACGGCATCAGCTCCGAGGCCGGCAGGCCGGCATAGGCATCGACATAGTCGGTGTTGTCGCTCGAGACCTGGTCCTTGTCGAGCTCGTCGCCGGCCAGCTTGACGTGGCCCTCGGCTTCCCAGCCGAACAGCTGGCGGTAGTAGCGGTTGGCGAACAGCAGCTCGGCCTTGTCGGTGGCCAGTACCGACACCGCGGCGTCCAGGCTTTCCAGCACGGTGGTGAAGCGGTCGTGCGCGGCGGCCAGTTCCTCGCGCGCGCGCTTGGGCTCGGTGATATCCGTCATCGAGCTCATCCAGCCGGTATGGCGGCCGCGGCTGTCGACCAGCGGCGACACGTACATGCGGGCATAGAAGCTGCTGCCGTCGCGGCGCATCACGCGCATCTCGTAGCCGCCGGCGGGCGACTTGCCCTGCAGCGTCAGGTCGATCTGCTTCTGCATCTCCTGCTGGTCGTTGGGCGGCCAGTAGGGGAAGGGCGGCAGGCGCCCGACCAGGTCGTTCTCCTGCCAGCCGGTCATGCGGCAGAAGGCCGGGTTGACATAGGTGATGCGGCCGTTCAGGTCGAGCGCGCGCAGGCCGATCAGCATCGAGTTTTCCATCGCGCGCCGGAACGAGGTCTCGGCCAGCAGCGCGCGCTGCGCCTCGGAGCGGCGGCTGGTGTGCCGCCACATGCTCCACAGGCTCCACAGCAGGAAGCAGGACAGCCCCACCACCAGCCACAGCAGCATGTTGTTGGGCAGGTTCGATGCCGGCGGGTAGGCATCGGCGCGCAGCGACAGCGAATGACCCGGCGGGTCGAGCAGCACCTCGTACGACAGCGCGTTGCCCGGCACCGGCCGCAGCGAGGTGCTGGCGCGGGTCTGGTTGTTCTTGTCGATCAGCGAGAAGCGGTAGCGCTCGGTCAGCTCGGGCGGCAGCAGGTGGGTCAGGATGCCGTTGATCGAATAGAGCGCGCCCAGCGTGCCGAGGAACTCGTTGTCGCGCACGATCGGCACTTCCATCAGCATGAAGCTGTCGCCGCGCTCGTTGACCAGCGGGCGCGAGTAGACCACGCGCTGGGTCTCGCGCGCGGCGTCGAAGGTGTCGAGCACTTCGGGTTCGAGCGGCTGGTCCTGGTTCTCGCGCAGGCGGCTGGCGAACTCGGAGGTCGATGGCAGCGACCAGCGCCCGCGCTTGGTGGCGTCGAGCCAGTTGATAAAGACGATCTCGGGGTTCTCGCGCAGGATTTCCTGCGCCGCGGTGCGGTAGGCGCCTTGCTCCAGCTGCGCGGCGGCGATGTCGCGCGCGAGCGAGGCCAACTGGTCCTGGTTGCTCAGCAGCGACAGGCGCACGCGTTGCTGCGCCCACGCCGCGTCGCGGTACAGCGCGTCGCGCTGCTGCTGCCGTTCGGTCTCGTGCAGCGACCACAGGATCACGCCCACGGCCACGGTGAAGAGCACAATGGCAACCAGCGGGATGAACATGAACCAGCTGGTGGCGACCAGGTTGCGCCAGCGCAGCCACCACAGGCCGCGCGGCGGCGCCACCGGCACGCCGTCGTCCGGACCCAGCGCCTCGATCGGCCCCAGGCCCGCCGCCGGGGAAGGCGCATGCGGGACATGCGCGGACTCGCCGCCGGCGGCCTTGGCTGTACCCGACGCATCGGAGGGAAGCATGGCGGCACGCAGGCTGCGGAAAAGACGGTCGAGGCGGTTGAAAAACGGCATGGGAGGGATTGACGGCTGACCGACCAGTGTACCGAGATTATTGCGGTGCGTCGCTTGGGGAAAGCGCCAATGAAATCCCCGCGCCGCGTGCCGGCGCCGGCCGGGTGGTGGCACGCGGCATGCGGGTTCCGCTGTGATTCTTGGTGCGCTGCCGCATAATTCCACATTATAAAAAACGATATCGCAATTTGAAAATTTCCCTTGTGCTCGACATTGGGCTTCCATAGAATCGGTCCGACCCAAGAATGCGGGCGGTAGCCATGCGCCTGCCGCGCGGAGAAACCGGAACAGGTTTCCCGGCGGCGGCCCCGATGCAAGGCGGCAATGGCGCCGATCCTCCGCAAGTCGGTGCGAGTCATACGTTGAGTCGTGTCCGGCGCTGCCAGCGCGGACGCGGAAGCCACGAATTCACCCAGGAGACAGTCATGTCCGCCGTACCAGAGCAGATCCTCGGCGCCTCGAGCGCCAACGACGCCGATCCCCAGGAAACCCATGAATGGCTCGACGCCCTGCAGGGCGTGCTGGCCGCGGAAGGCCCGGCGCGTGCCGCCTTCCTGATCGACAAGCAGATCGAATACGCCCGCGTGAACGGCGTGACCCAGCCGTTCCACGCCGAGACCCAGTACATCAACACCATCCCGGTCGAGCAGCAGGCCCGCATCCCCGGCGACCAGGACATCGAGCACCGGATCCGCTCGTACACCCGCTGGAACGCCATGGCGATGGTGCTGCGCGCCAACAAGCACACCAATGTCGGCGGCCATATCTCGTCGTTTGCCTCGGCGGCCACGCTGTACGACGTCGGCTACAACCACTTCTGGCGCGCCCCGTCTGAGCAGAGCGGCGGCGACCTGGTCTTCGTGCAGGGCCACTCGGCGCCGGGCGTGTACTCGCGCGCCTTCCTGCTGGGCCGCCTGACGCCCGACCAGCTCGATAACTTCCGCCAGGAAGTCGACGGCAAGGGCATCTCGTCGTATCCGCACCCGTGGCTGATGCCGGACTTCTGGCAGTTCCCGACGGTGTCGATGGGCCTGGGCCCGATCATGGCCATCTACCAGGCCCGCTTCATGAAGTACCTGGACAGCCGCGGCCTGGCCAAGGCCGGCGACCGCAAGGTCTGGGCCTTCCTGGGCGACGGCGAGACCGACGAGCCGGAATCGCTGGGCGCGATCGGCATGGCCGGGCGCGAGAAGCTCGACAACCTGGTGTTCGTGATCAACTGCAACCTGCAGCGCCTGGACGGCCCGGTGCGCGGCAACGGCAAGATCATCCAGGAACTGGAATCCGAGTTCCGCGGCGCCGGCTGGAACGTGATCAAGGTGGTGTGGGGCAGCAAGTGGGACGCGCTGCTGGCGCGCGACACCAAGGGCCTGCTGATGAAGCGCATGATGGAATGCGTGGACGGCGAGTACCAGACCATGAAGGCCAAGGACGGCGCCTACGTGCGCGAGCACTTCTTCAACACGCCCGAGCTCAAGGCGATGGTCGCCGACTGGTCCGACGAGGACATCTGGCGCCTGAACCGCGGCGGCCACGACCCGCACAAGATCTACGCCGCCTACAAGGCCGCCAGCGAGCACAAGGGCCAGCCCACGCTGATCCTGGCCAAGACCATCAAGGGCTATGGCATGGGCGACGCCGGCCAGGCCATGAACGTCGCGCACCAGCAGAAGAAGATGCCGGTCGACGCGATCCGCAAGTTCCGCGACCAGTTCAACATCCCGGTCGCCGACGACAAGCTGGAAGAGGTCCCGTACATCACCTTCGAGGAAGGCTCGAAGGAACTGGAATACATGCGCCAGGCGCGCATGAACCTGGGCGGCTACCTGCCGGCGCGCCGGCAGAAGGCCGAAGCGCTGCAGGTGCCCGAGCTGAAGGCGTTCGAAGCGCTGCTCAAGGCCACCGGCGAAGGCCGCGAAGTGTCCACCACCATGGCCTTCGTGCGGATCCTGAACACGCTGCTGAAGGACAAGCAGATCGGCAAGCACGTGGTGCCCATCGTCCCGGACGAGTCGCGCACCTTCGGCATGGAAGGCCTGTTCCGCCAGGTCGGCATCTGGAACCAGGAAGGCCAGAAGTACGTGCCGGAAGACCATGACCAGCTGATGTTCTACAAGGAATCGCAGACTGGCCAGGTGCTGCAGGAAGGCATCAACGAAGCCGGCGCCATGTGCGACTGGATCGCCGCCGCAACGTCGTACTCGACCCACGGCGTGCAGATGATCCCGTTCTACATCTACTACTCGATGTTCGGCATCCAGCGTATCGGCGACCTGTGCTGGGCCGCCGCCGACATGCGCTCGCGCGGCTTCCTGCTGGGCGGCACCGCCGGCCGCACCACGCTGAACGGCGAAGGCCTGCAGCATGAAGACGGCCATTCGCACGTGTTCCACGCCGTGATTCCCAACTGCATCTCGTACGACCCGACCTTCCAGTACGAGCTGGCGGTGATCATGCAGGACGGCCTGCGCCGCATGTACGCCGAGCAGGAAGACGTCTACTACTACCTGACGGTGATGAACGAGAACTACGAGCATCCGGAAATGCCGGCTGGCGTAGAGCAGGACATCGTCAAGGGCATGTACCAGTTCCGCAAGGGCGTCGAGAACAGCAACGCGCCGCGCGTGCAGCTGCTGGGCTCGGGCACGATCTTCCGCGAGGTGATCGCCGCCGCCGAGCTGCTGAAGAAGGACTGGGGCGTCGAGTCCGACCTGTGGGGTTGCCCCAGCTTCACCGAGCTGGCGCGCGACGGCCAGGCCGCCGAGCGCTACAACCTGCTGCATCCGGCCGAGACCCAGCGCGAAGCCTTTGTCACGCAGAAGCTGAAGTCGGCGCGCGGCCCGGTGATCGCATCGACCGACTACGTGCGCGCCTTCGCCGAGCAGATCCGTCCGTACGTGCCGCGCCGCTACGTGGTGCTGGGCACCGACGGCTTCGGCCGCTCGGACACGCGCGAGAAACTGCGCCACTTCTTCGAAGTGGACCGTTACTGGGTCACGCTGGCCGCGCTCAAGGCGCTGGCCGACGAGGGCGCGATCGGCCGCGACAAGGTCGCCGAGGCCATCAAGAAGTACAACCTCGACCCGAACAAGCCCAACCCGATGTCGGTCTGATCCGGCAGCCTGCACCCACCCCCGCAGTACGGCAGCGCCGTGCCGCGGGCGCCCCGGGCATCGTCCCGAGGGCGCCTTGCGGCACGGCGGCGTGACAGAAGCGGGCGGCGAAGGTAATCTCGCCGCTTGCGGACGTCGCGCGTGCCGGCCTGCTCAGGAGACACTGAATGAGTCAAGCGATTGAAATCAAGGTGCCGGATATCGGCGACTATGACGCCGTTCCCGTCATTGAAGTGCATGTGAAACCCGGCGACAGCATCAACGCGGAAGACGCGCTGGTGACGCTGGAGTCCGACAAGGCCACCATGGACGTGCCCTCGCCGCAGGCCGGCGTGGTCAAGGACGTCAAGATCAAGGTCGGCGACAACGTGGCCGAGGGCTCGGTGCTGGTGATGCTGGAACCGGCCGGCCAGGCGGCAGCCGCGCCCGCGCCTGCACCGGCGGCCGCTCCCGCTCCCGCGCCGGCACCTGCGGCAGCGGCTCCGGCCCCCGCACCGGCAGCGGCGCCTGCCGCAGCTCCCGCCGCGGCTGGCGGCACCATCGAAGTCAAGGTGCCCGATATCGGCGACTACGACGCCGTTCCCGTGATCGAGGTCCACGTCAAGCCGGGCGATACCATCAGCGCGGAAGACGCAGTGGTGACGCTGGAATCGGACAAGGCCACCATGGACGTGCCGTCGCCGCAGGGCGGCGTGGTCAAGGAGGTCAAGGTCAAGGTTGGCGACAACGTGTCGGAAGGCACGCTGCTGCTGATCCTGGAAGGCGCGGCCGCCGCCGCACCGGCCGCTGCCGCCGCGGCGCCCGCACCGGCTGCCAGCGCACCAGCTCCGGCGCCGGCAGCCGCGCCTGCGCCGGCCGCGGCGCCAGCTGCCGCGGCTGCCGTACCGGCCGCCGCCGGCGCAACCGGCGCAACCGGCAAGGCCGCCCACGCCAGCCCCTCGGTGCGCAAGTTCGCGCGCGAACTGGGCGTCGATGTCGCGCGCGTGCCGGGCACCGGCCCCAAGGGCCGCATCACCCAGGAAGACGTGCAGAACTACGTCAAGGGCGTGATGACCGGCCAGGCCGCCGCGCCGGCCCAGGCTGCCGCGGCCGGCGCCGGTGGTGGCGAGCTGGGCCTGCTGCCGTGGCCGAAGGTCGATTTCACCCGCTTCGGCGAGGTCGAAAGCAAGGCCCTGTCGCGCATCAAGAAGATCTCGGGTGCCAACCTGCATCGCAACTGGGTCATGATTCCGCACGTCACCAACCATGACGAAGCGGACATCACCGAGCTGGAAGCCTTCCGCGTGCAGCTGAACAAGGAAAACGAGAAGGCCGGCATCAAGGTGACCATGCTGGCGTTCATGATCAAGGCCACGGTCGCGGCGCTGAAGAAGTTCCCGAACTTCAACGCGTCCCTCGACGGTGACAATCTGGTGCTGAAGAAGTACTTCAACATCGGCTTCGCCGCCGACACCCCGAACGGCCTGGTGGTGCCGGTGATCAAGGACGCCGACAAGAAGGGCGTGCTCGAGATCAGCCAGGAAATGAGCGAGCTGGCCAAGCTGGCGCGCGACGGCAAGCTCAAGCCCGACCAGATGCAGGGCGGCTGCTTCTCGATCTCGTCGCTGGGCGGCATCGGCGGCACGTACTTCACGCCGATCATCAATGCGCCCGAAGTGGCCATCATGGGCGTGTGCAAGTCGTACATGAAGCCGGTGTGGGACGGCAAGCAGTTCGCGCCGCGCCTGACGCTGCCGCTGTCGCTGTCGTGGGACCACCGCGTCATCGACGGTGCCGAGGCCGCGCGCTTCAACACCTACTTCGCGCAACTGCTGGCGGACTTCCGCCGCATCCTGCTCTAAGCGGGGTGGCGCCGCGCGGGCGGGGCGACGGCCCGGCCCGTGCGGCGCGCCACGCGCAACCGGGAGCAAGCCATGACTACCTGTGTTGTCGTCAGGAAGGGCGCCGAGGTGGCGATCGCGGCCGACGCGCTCGTGACCTTCGGCGATACGCGCCTGTCGCGCGCGTACGAGCGCAACCAGAAGGTATTTCCGGTGGGCGACGGCTTTATCGCGCTGGCCGGGACCACGGCGCACTTCCCGGTGATGCGCACGCTGCTGGCGGGGCTGGGCGACGAGTGCCGGCTGGGCTCGCGCGACGACGTGTTCCGCACCTTCCTGAAGGTGCACGAGAAGCTGAAGGCGGACTACTTCGTCAATACCAAGGAAGACGATGACGATCCCTACGAGTCGTCGCAGATCGTATGCCTGATCGCCAATCCGGCGGGCATCTTCGGCGTCTACTCGTATCGCGAGGTGTTTTCGTTCGACCGCTTCTGGGGCATCGGCTCGGGCCGCAACTATGCGCTGGGCGCGATGCACGCGGTCTATGACCGGCCGGACCTCGGCGCGGGCGAGATCGCGCGCATCGGCGTCGATGCCGGCGTGGAGTTCGACAAGAGCTCGGCGGGGCCGATCGAGGTGCACACCGTGCGGCTGCGCGAGCACGAGCACGAGTACGAGCACGACGACGCGGCGGCAGCGGACCAGGACGATGGCGCTGACGAAGCCGCAGACGGCGGCGCGGGCGGCCATCCGGCGAACGGCAACGCAGCAACCAACAACGACGGCGCGCCCTGAAGCCGAGAGGCGGGCGCGCATAGAGGAGCAACTATGAGTGTGATCGAAGTCAAGGTGCCGGATATCGGCGATTTCGACGCGGTGGAAGTGATCGAGGTGCTGGTCAAGGCCGGCGACACGGTCGAGGTGGAACAGTCCCTGATCGTGCTGGAGTCCGACAAGGCCAGCATGGACGTGCCGTCGTCGGCCGCCGGCAAGGTGGTCGATGTCAAGGTCAAGGTCGGCGACAAGGTGGGCCAGGGCGCGGTGATCTGCACCATCGAAGCCCAGGCCGGCGCCGCCGCCGCGCCTGCCCCCGCACCGGCCCCGGCGCCCGCGCCGGCCGCCGCGCCGGCCCCTGCTGCAGCGCCTGCACCTGCTGCCGCCGCCAGCCACGCCGGCGGCGCCGATATCCAGTGCGAGATGCTGGTGCTGGGCGCCGGCCCCGGCGGCTATTCGGCCGCGTTCCGCGCCGCCGACCTGGGCATGAACACCGTGCTGGTGGAGCGTTACGGCACCCTCGGCGGGGTCTGCCTGAACGTGGGCTGCATCCCGTCCAAGGCGCTGCTGCACAACGCCGCGGTGATCGACGAAGCCAAGGCGCTGGCCGCCCACGGCATCCTGTTCGGCGAAGCCAAGATCGACCTCGACGGCCTGCGCCACTACAAGAACCAGGTGGTCGGCAAGCTGACCGGCGGCCTGGCCGGCATGGCCAAGGCGCGCAAGGTGCAGGTGGTGCGCGGCATCGGCAATTTCCTCGACCCGCATCACCTGGAGGTGGAACTGACCGAAGGCGAAGGCAAGCAGACCACCGGCAAGAAGACCGTGATCCGCTTCGACAAGGCCATCATCGCCGCCGGCAGCCAGGCGGTGAAGCTGCCCTTTATCCCGGAAGACCCGCGCATCGTCGACTCGACCGGTGCGCTGGAGCTGCCCGAAGTGCCCAACAAGATGCTGGTCATCGGCGGCGGCATCATCGGCCTGGAAATGGCGACGGTGTACAGCACGCTGGGCGCCGACATCGATATCGTCGAAATGCTGCCGGGCCTGATGAACGGCGCCGACCGCGACCTGGTCAAGGTCTGGGAAAAGAAGAACAAGGACCGCTTCGGCAAGGTGATGCTCAACACCAAGACGGTCGCTGTGGAAGCCAAGCCGGACGGCATCTACGTCAGGTTCGAGGGCGAGCAGGCGCCGGCCGAACCGCAGCGCTATGACCTGGTGCTGGTGTCGGTGGGCCGCTCGCCCAACGGCAAGCGCATCAGCGCCGACAAGGCCGGCGTTGCCGTGACCGAGCGCGGCTTTATCGACGTCGACAAGCAGATGCGCACCAACGTGCCGCATATCTACGCGATCGGCGATATCGTCGGCCAGCCGATGCTGGCGCACAAGGCCGTGCACGAAGCCCACGTGGCCGCGGAAGCGGCGCATGGCGAAAAGGCCTTCTTCGATGCCAAGCAGATCCCGTCGGTGGCCTTTACCGATCCGGAAGTGGCCTGGGCCGGCCTGACCGAGGACGAGTGCAAGGCGCAGGGCATCAAGTACAGCAAGGGCGTGTTCCCGTGGGCCGCTTCGGGCCGCGCCATCGCCAACGGCCGCGACGAGGGCTTCACCAAGCTGATCTTCGACGAGGAAACCCATCGCGTGATCGGCGGCGGGATCGTCGGCACGCATGCCGGCGACCTGATCAGCGAAGTGTGCCTGGCGATCGAGATGGGCGCCGACGCGGTCGATATCGGCAAGACCATCCATCCGCACCCGACGCTGGGCGAGTCGATCGGCATGGCGGCAGAGATCTACGAAGGCACGTGTACCGACGTGCCGCCGCCGCGCAAGCGTTGAGCCGCTGTCCGCTGCAATGACAAGCCCGCCTTGACGGCGGGCTTTGTTTTGTGTGGTTTCGCAATTAACCGCCATAATTTGCCGGCGTCGATGCGCGGCGGCTGGCAGTGACAGGGGAAAGGGCAGCGGGATAGGCAGGCTGAGGGAGGCGAGAGCCAAAAAAAACCCGACCTGTAGAGGTCGGGTTTAACGATACCTTTGGACAAGGAGACCGCGGTACCGAGGAGACATCGGCAGAGAAGGCAGCGCCGTGCCGGTCGGTCGGGGCACTGCCTTCATCGTTGGCAAAGCCCACTGCATCGCATGGCGATGGGCTTTGCCAACGGACCGGCCGCAGCCGGTCCATCTTCAACACTGGCTATCAGGCAGCAGCGGCCTTCTTCGCCGTGGCCGTGCGGGCGGTGGCGCTGGCTTGCTGGGCAGCCTTGGTCGCGGCCGTGGCGGCGGCCTGGAAGTTGGTTTCAGCGATTTCGACCGCTTGCTTGGTCGCCTTCTGCACCGACTCGTAGGCGTTGTTGGCAGCGGAGATCGCCGACTTCACGATGGCCACGGTCGATTCCGAACCGGCCGGGGCGTTCTTGGCGAAGTTCTCGACCAGGGCCTGCACGTTCTTCGAGCCTTCGGCCAGCTGGGCCTCGGCCACCTTGGCGAATTCGCTCTGGGTTTCCGAAGCGATCTCGTACAGGTGACGGGTGTAGGCCAGGGTCTTTTCGGCGACCGGCTGCACGGCCGCGGCCTGGATCGCCAGCAGTTCCTGTGCATCCTTGGCCGACAGCGCCTTCTTGGCGTTGTCGACGTTCTCGGCGAAGGTGGTCTTGACGACCTGCAGGTTCAGTTCGACGAGCTTTTCGACGCCTTCAAACGCCTTGGTGGTCAGGCCGAACAGCGTTTCGAGGTTAGCCTTTTGTGCTGCTGCGACTTGTTCCGGGGTGAGGATCATTGCTGGTCTCCAGTGGTGAACTTCAAGGTCAAGCAAATTAAGCCGCCTAGATGTCAGGGCCGTGACGGTGTTGTGCCCGTTTCGGCCAGCCCAGGCGTGTGGGTGGGTCAGGGCGCCAATCCGTTTGGAGTTTGTGCGCCGCAACAAGCCGTATTTTAGGGGCGGCCATATCAATGTCAAGGAGATTTTGTGCGTCGCACAAAATCGGGCAGGCCGGGCTTGCTGCAAGTGGCGTCATAGCCATTCCCGGCCCCGCCGGCAATGCCCGGGCAGGGGTGCTACCATGCCAGGCTGCCCGCGCCGGCACGGCCGGCCGAGGCCGGAACATCAACAAGATGTGAACAGAATCGCCCAGGCCTCATTCCATGCTCGCTTTCTACGCCGACCACTTCGTGCTGCCGTTGCCGCCCGGACATCGCTTCCCCATGCGCAAGTACAGCATGCTGCGCGACGCGGTGTCGGCGCAGGTGCCGGGACTGCGCCTGTCCGAGGCGCCGCGCGCAGGCGACGATGCGCTGTTGCTGGCACATACGGCTGAATACGTGGCGGCTGCCTCGGCTGGCACCCTCGACGCCGCACGCCAGCGCGAGATCGGCTTTCCCTGGTCCGAAGCGATGGTGGAGCGCTCGCGCCGCTCGGCGGGCGCGACCATCGAGGCCTGCCGCAGTGCGCTGCGTGAGGGCATAGCCGTGAACCTGGCGGGCGGCACGCACCACGCGTACGCCGACAAAGGCGGCGGCTTCTGCGTCTTCAATGATGCGGCGATCGCCGCGCGTGTGCTGCAGCGCGACGGCGCGGTGCGCCGCGTGGCGGTGATCGACCTCGACGTTCACCAGGGCAACGGCACCGCATCGATCCTGCACGGCGACCCGTCGGTATTCACGCTGTCGCTGCATGGCGAGAAGAACTATCCGTTCCGCAAGGAAGCCAGCGACCTCGACGTCGGCCTGCCGGATGGCTGCGATGACGAAGCTTACGCGCAGGCGCTGCAGGCCGCGCTGGACACGCTGTTCCGCCGCTTCGAGCCGGACCTGCTGATTTACCTGGCCGGCGCCGACCCGCACGAGGGCGACCGGCTGGGGCGGTTGAAACTGACCATGTCCGGCCTGGCACGGCGTGACCGCCTGGTCTTTGACGCCGCGCAAGCGCGGCGCCTGCCGGTGGCGGTGACCATGGCCGGCGGTTATGGCAACCAGATCGAGGACACCGTCGCGGTGCATGCGCAGACGGTGCGGCTCGCCGCGCAATATCACGCCCGGTACGCGCAAGCTGCCGCGCAGCTTGCATCATGAGCGAGATGATCGAGTCGGGCCGCGGCGACGCAGCCAGCCCACGTGCCACGCTGTGGGTGGCATCGATGCCGTGGTTATTCGTGGTGATCTGGAGCACCGGCTTTATCGTCGCCAAATACGGCATGCCGTACGCAGAGCCGATGACCTTCCTGTTCCTGCGCTTTGCCGGCGTGCTGGTGTTGATGGTGCCGTTCGTCTTGCTGGCGCGCGTGCCGCTGCCGCGCGTGGCGGGATCGACCGCAACCGACTGGCGCGCGGTCGGGCATATCGCCGTGGCCGGCCTGCTGCTGCAGGCGGGGTACCTGGGCGGGGTCTGGGCGGCGATCAAGCTCGGCATGCCGGCAGGCGTATCGGCGCTGATCGTCGGCATGCAGCCGATCCTGACCGCGCTGATTGCCACGCGCATGGGCGAGCGCATCGGCGCGCGCCAGTGGCTGGGCCTGCTGCTGGGCATCGCCGGCGTGGCCCTGGTGGTGGCGAACAAACTGGGCACCAGCGGCCTGACGCCGGCCAGTCTCGCGCTGGCTGGCGGAGCGTTGTTCAGCATCACCGTGGGCACGGTCTACCAGCGGCATTTCTGCCCGGTGTTCGACCTGCGCATGGGCTCGGTGATCCAGTTCGCCGCGGCGGCGCTGGCCTGCGTGCCGTTCATGTTCCTGTTCGAGACCCGGGAGGTGCAGTGGACTGGCGCGATGCTCGGCGCGCTGGCATGGTCGGTGGTGGCGTTGTCGATCGGCGCGATCTCGCTGCTGTTCCTGCTGATCCGCCAGGGTGCGGCCACCAAGGTGTCCAGCCTGATGTACCTGACCCCGCCGACCACGGCGGTGATGGCCTGGCTTTTGTTCGGCGAGCGTTTCCCGCCGCTGGCGGCCGCCGGCATGGTGCTGGCCGCGCTGGGTGTCGCGCTTGTCATCCGTCGCTAGCGGCAGCGCGTTCGTATCGCGTCGGCCGCTGGTTCAGAATATTCGTGTTTCGTACCGTCTCGCGTCCTGTCTCCTTTCCGCCCCATGAAACCCCAAGCCGAATCCCGCAGCGCCTATCCGTATTTCCAGCCGATCACTACGCGTTGGATGGACAACGATGTCTATGGCCACGTTAACAACGTTGTCTACTACAGTTATTTTGACACCGTGGTGAATACCTACCTGATCCGGCAGGGCGTGCTCGATGTCACGTCGGGTGACACCATCGGGCTGGTGATCGAGACGCAGTGCAACTACTTCTCGTCGCTCAGTTTTCCCGAGACCGTGGTAGCGGGTTTACGCGTAGCCAGGCTGGGCACGTCGAGCGTGCGCTATGAGGTCGGGCTGTTCAGCGGCGACAACGAGGTCGCTGCCGCGCAAGGGCATTTCATCCACGTCTATGTCGATCGCGCTACGCGCCGGCCGGTACCGTTGCCGGGCGCGTTGCGCGAAGCGCTGCTGCCGTTGGCGGTGACGGGCGCGGCGGCGGGGGCGGTGACGGGCGCGGTGACGGGCGCACGGGAATAGGGCGGGGCAACAGGAGATGAACAAGATGTCCCTCGAGAAACAACCAGGGTCGCAACTCGGCTCGCAGGAGGCCGTTGACTGCGTCGATCGTGCAATCCTGACGCGGCGTTCGGTGCGGGCCTTTCTCGATACGCCCGTGCCGCGCAGCACCGTGGAAGAGATCCTGGCGGTGGCCAGCCGCGCGCCGTCCGGCACCAATACGCAGCCGTGGCGCGTCTATGTGCTGTCGGGCGAGGCCAAGGCCAAGCTGTGCGCCGACGTGCTGGCCGCCTATGAAGATCCCGAGCGCGACAGCAAGTACCGCGAGGAATACCCGTACTATCCGCGCGAATGGGCCGATCCGTATCTGTCGCGGCGGCGCAAGGTGGGCTGGGACCTGTATGGCCTGCTGGAGATCAGCCGCGAGGACAAGGCGCGCATGCACGAACAGCATGCGCGCAACTTCCGTTTCTTCGATGCGCCGGTGGGCATCATCTTTACCATCGACCGCATCATGGAGCAGGGCAGCTGGCTCGACTACGGCATGTTCCTGCAAAGCATCATGGTCGCCGCCCGCGCGCGCGGGCTCGATACCTGCCCGCAGGCGGCGTTTACGCAGTTCCACAAGATCATCGCCAGCCACCTGCGGCTGCCACCGGAAGAAATGGTGGTGTGCGGCATGTCGCTGGGTTTTGCCGATCCGGAGGCGGTCGCCAACCGCCTCACCACGGAACGTGAGCCGGTCAGCGGGTTTGCGCGTTTTCTCTCATAGTGAAATTTGTTTCAACATGTAACGATGGACGCCGATATCACAAGAGACGTTCCGTATTGGCTTCGTCGCTGCAAAGGGGTAGCAAGGGTGAGCCGGACTGCGCTTGGGTCGAGCGCACGGGAGTTCGATGGCGGACGTGACGCATCACGTACTTTTTCCACAATGTGGAAATGTATGTGAATCGAACTTTAAGGAGCGTCTGTAAGTCTTTAATCTTGCTAACAATTTCTTTCTTTCCTACACTAGCGCCATTCCTATGCGCTGAACGAATCATGTTCCGGTCTGATTCCATTTTCTCCAGATTCTTCGGCTCCACACCCTTGTCCGCCGTCGCCGCCGCGGTACTGGTGTCGGTGTCGATGGTCGCGGTGCCCGTGGCCGAGGCGGCCACCAAGGCCGCGTCCACCCAGAAAACAAGCAAAAAGCAGGCATCTTCGGCTAAATCTGACAAAAAGAGCGCATCCAAGACGGTTGCCAAAAGCGCTCGCAACGCCAAGGTCACCAAGGTCGCCAAGTCTGCCCGGGGCGATTCGGGGTCCTCGCGCAAGGTGGTGGTGTTGAAGAAGGGCAAGCGCCACGTCGTCGTGGCGCAGCGCGCCGCCCCCGTGCGGGCGGCGTTTACCCCGTCCAAGCCGTCGCTGGGCGAAGCCATGGGTCTGCGCGATACCGACGATGCGCTGGCGCTGCGCTCCAGCGTCGCGCTGGTGATGGACCAGAACACCAACGAGGTGCTGTTCCAGAAGAATGCCGGCGCGGTGCTGCCGATTGCGTCGATCACCAAGCTGATGACCGCGCTGGTGGTGATGGACTCGCGCCTGCCGATGGACGAGGTGCTGACCATCACCGAGGAAGACCGCGACACCGAGAAGCACAGCAGCTCGCGGCTGCGCTTCGGCACGCAGCTGACGCGCCAGGAACTGCTGCTGCTGGCGCTGATGTCCTCCGAGAACCGCGCCGCTTCGGCGCTGGGCCGCCACTACCCGGGCGGCCTGCCGGCCTTTGTGCAGGCGATGAACCGCAAGGCGCGCGAGCTGGGCATGAACGACAGCCATTTCGTCGATTCCAGCGGCCTGTCGAGCAGCAACGTGTCGAGCGCGACCGACCTGGTGCGCATGGTCAATGCCGCCTACCGCAACCCGACCATCCGCGAGTACTCGACCCAGACCGAGCATGAAGTCAACGTGCTGGGCCGCACCCAGCATTACGTCAGCACCAACCGCCTGGTGCGCGGCGGCAACTGGGACATCGGCCTGCAGAAGACCGGCTTTATCTCCGAGGCCGGCCAGTGCCTGGTGATGCAGGCGCGCGTGCACGGGCGCAACGTGGTGATGGTGTTCCTGGATTCGGCCGGCAAGCTGTCGCGCTTTGCCGATGCCAACCGGGTCAAGGACTGGCTCGAGCATTCGCCATCGTCGCCGCAGCGCGGCTTCCCGTCGTCGCCGAACCTGACGCAGGGTCCGGGCAGCGCCCACGCGGTGCTGGCCTCGCAGCAATCGCGCGGCATCTGAGCCCGCACGCCTGACCGGAAAAAAACGCGCCGCATTGCGGCGCGTTTTGCTTTGGTGGCGGCAGCCGTCAGAGCAGCTTGCCGGGGTTCATGATGCCGGCGGGATCGAACACCGCCTTGATCTCTCGCATCAGCCGCAATTCCAGCGGATCCTTCACCGCCAGGAAGGCATGGCGCTTGAGCTGGCCGATGCCATGCTCGGCGCTGATGCTGCCGCCGTAGCGCATCACCTCGTCCAGCACCGCATCGGTGACGGCATCGCCCTGCGTGGCTGCCCAGTCTTTGGGAGCACCGGCCGGACGCGACAGGTTGTAGTGCAGGTTGCCGTCGCCGAAGTGCCCGAACACGAAGGGCCGGATCGCGGCATCCTGCGCGCGCAGCCGGGCTTCCATCGATTCCATGAAGGCCGGGATCTGCTCGATCGGCAGCGACACGTCGTGCTTCAGGTGCGGGCCGTCGGCGCGCTGTGCTTCGGAGATTTCCTCGCGCAGCTTCCACAGCGCCTGCAGCTGCGCCAGCGAAGCGGAGACCGCGGCATCGAGGCACAGCTCGCGCTCCAGCGCCTCGCCGATGACGCGTTCCAGCAGCGCGTTCAGCGCGGCTTCATCGGTGGTATCGGCCAGTTCCACCAGCACGTAGGCCGGATAGCGCTGCGCGAACGGCTCCTGCACGCCTTCCGCATGCGCGAGCACCAGGTCCAGGCAAGCGCCGGTAAAGAACTCGAACGCCTGCAGCCGTGCGCCGCATTGCTCGAACAGCAGTTCATAGAGCGCCAGCGACTGCGCGGGCGAAGCCACCGCCGCCAGCACCACGCTGCGCGTATCGGTGCGCGGAAACAGGCGCAGCGCCGCGGCGGTGATCACGCCGAGCGTGCCTTCGGAGCCGATCAGCAGCTGTTTCAGGTCGTAGCCGGTATTGTCCTTGCGCAGCGTGCGCAGCCCGTTGAAGACCTCGCCGTTGGGCAGCACCGCCTCGACCCCGAGCACCAGTTCGCGCGTCATGCCGTAGCGCACCACGTTGACGCCGCCGGCATTGGTAGCCAGGTTGCCGCCGATCTGGCACGAGTCCTCCGCCGCCAGCGACAGCGGCAGCAGGCGATTGGCGTCCTGCGCCGCGCGGCGCAGGTTGCCCAGGATGCAGCCGGCCTCGGCCACCATGGTATTGGCGATGGTGTCGAGCGAGCGCACCGCGTTCATGCGGTCCAGGCTCAGCACCACGTTCTGCGCGCGCGCGTCGGGCGTGGCGCCGCCGCACAGGCCGGTATTGCCGCCGCGCGGCACCACCGGCACCGCGGCCTGCTGGCACAGCGCCAGCGCGCGCGACACCTCGTCGACGCTACGGGGCCGCAGCACCGCCTGCGCCTGGCCGCGGTAGATGCCGCGCCAGTCCGACAGCCACGGTGCGATGTCGTCGGGGTGGGTCAGCGCGGTGTCGGGGCCGAGGGCTTCGGCGAGCCGCTGGGCAAGGGATCCGTTTTGCATGATGGTGGTGTCTTGTCAGGAAAGGGATGCGGAACTGGTGGCGTCCGGCGCGGTGGCTGCGTCGTCGCGTGCGCGTAACGAAAGCCCCAGGCGGCGCGCGGCGCTTTGCAGGTGCGCCACCGCCGCCGCGCGCGCCGCGCCGGCATCGCGGCGGCGGATGGCCGCGACGATGGCCTCGTGTTCGGCCTGCACGGTCTCGGCCAGGCCGGGCTGGCGCAGCGTATTGGCGCGCGCGGTGGCGACGGCCTGGTGCAGTTGCAGGTTCAGGTACTGCAGCAGCTGGCGGTAGTACGGGTTGTGCGTGGCGGCGGCGATGCCGATATGGAAGGCCGCGTCGAGATCGGCGGCCGGCTGCGGGTCATAGAGCCGGGCCTGCAGCCGCTGCAGCAGCGCCGTCAGCGCGACCACGTCGTCATCGGTGCGGCGCACCGCGGCCAGCGCCGCGGCGGCGCCTTCCAGGTCGATGCGCAGGTCGTACAGGTCGGCCAGCTCGCCGGCGTCGAGCTCGGGTTCGCGCGGCAGCTGGAAACCGGCCGCGCCGGTGCGCGAGCGCACCGTGCAGCCGACGCCCTGGCGCGACTCGACAAAGCCCTGCGAGCGCAGGTGTTCGGTGACTTCACGGATCACGGCGGCGCTGACGCCGTATTGCTCGGCCAGCTGCCGGCCGGTCGGCAGGCGGCTGCCGACGGGGTAGGCGCCGCTTTCGATATCGGCGCGCAGCTGGCGCGTGACCTGTTCGGTAAGGGTGACGGTGCGGGTTCGCATGATCGTCGATTATAAGGTTTGCAGGTTATCTGAAAACATAGGGTAAACGTTAGGGTTAGGAAATCTGCGGTATCAAAAAGCAAAACGCGCGGACTGCCTCGCTGGCAGCCCGCGCGTTGGCGGCAATGGGGCGGGTGGCGTCAGGCCGCGGCTTCGGTCACGTAGCCCATGCCGCGCGAGATCTGCAGGGCAGTGTCCTTCAGGTTTTGCAGCCAGCTGTCCTGCAGCCGGTCCGCCGGCGCCGACAGCGACAGGCCCGCCACGAGCCGGCGCGAGTCGTCATAGATGCCGGCGGCGATGCAGCGCACCCCCAGTTCCAGCTCTTCGTTGTCGCGGGCATAGCCGTTGGTGCGGACCCAGTTGAGTTCGCGTTCGAGCTTGGCCAGGTCGGTGATCGAGGTGCGGGTGTGGCCGGCCAGCCCGGTGCGGGTGGCGTAGTTGCGCACGCGTGCCGACTCGTCGGCGGCCAGGAACAGCTTGCCCACCGAGGTCAAATGCAGCGGGGCGCGGCCGCCGATCGCGCGCACCACCTGCATGCCCGAGCGCTCGCTGTACGCGCGCTCGATATAGACGATCTCGTCGCCCTGGCGCACCGACAGGTTGACGGTCTGGCCGGTGACGCGGTGCAGCGCGCGCATCGGCGCCAGCGCCGCGTCGCGCACCGACAGGCGCGCCTTGACCAGGTTGCCCAGCTCCAGCAGCCGCATGCCGAGCCGGTAGCTGCCGGGGTCGGAGCGGTCGACGAAGCGGCACGCAACCATGTCGTTGAGGATGCGGTGCGCGGTGGACGGATGCAGGCCGGTGGCGAGCGACAGCTCTTTCAGGCTGACCGGGTCGGCATGCTGCGCGAGGGCGTCCAGCAGGGTCATCATGCGCTCGATGACCTGGATGGACGTCTTGCCGGGTGACTTGTCTGCGTCGGACATGTTGGGAAAAGTAGAAATGTTGCCTTGCGGCATTTTTAAGCGTCTGCCTGATTCTATCTCGCATCGTGAAAATTTCAATAGGTGAAATGACATTACGGTAAGAGTCTGTCCGTGATGTCGCACCGCCGAGTGCCGTGCATGGCACCGCATTCATCGGGCCGATGAACGCTTTGTGCGCCACCCGCGGCGCCGAACGCGCATAATTGCGGGGTTTCAGGGTCTGGGAGAAGTCAACAATGCGAGTCGGTCTGTTCCACACCTGCCTGGTGGACCTGATGCGCCCGGAGATCGGTTTTTCGGTGCTCAAGCTGCTGGAAGCCGCCGGCTACGAGGTCATGGTGCCCGAGGCGCAGACCTGCTGCGGCCAGCCGGCCTACAACTCGGGGGAGCGCGCGGTGTCGCGCGACCTGGCCGAGAAATTCCTGCGCGAGTTCGAGATGTTCGACTACATCGTGGTGCCGTCGGGCAGTTGCGGCGGCATGATCCGGCACCACTACGCCGACCTGCTGCGCGACGATCCGGAGCTGAACGGCCGCTACGAGCGGCTGCGCGAGCGCGTGTTCGAGCTGACCGATTTCCTTGCCAGCGTGGCCCGGATCGAGACCCTGCCGTCGACGTTCGCGGGCCAGGTCACCTACCACGATTCGTGTTCCGGCCTGCGTGAACTCGGGGTCAAGCAGCAGCCGCGCGCGTTGCTGTCGCGCCTGCCCGGCGTGCAGCTGACCGAGATGAAGGACTGCGAGGCCTGCTGCGGTTTCGGCGGTACCTTCTCGGTCAAGTACGGCAATATCTCCACGGCCATCGTCGACGAGAAATGCGCCAATATCCAGGCCACCGGCGCCGATGCCGTGGTGCTGGGCGACCTGGGCTGCATGCTCAATATCGAAGGCCGCCTGCGCCGCACCGGCGACAGCCGCACCCGCGTGCTGCATATCGCGCAGGTGCTGGCAGGCGACGCCTGACCGCGACGACACCATCAGGAATTCGCCACGATGCAAGTCCACAGCATGGAATTCAAGGCGCGCGCCGGGCAGAAGCTGGCCGACCAGCGCCTGCAGCAGAACCTGAAGAAGCTTTCGACCAAGTTCGTCACGGCGCGCGCCGATGCGATCCGCGATATCGATTTCGACGCCACGCGCGAGGCGCTGAAAGAGCGCCGCAACCGCGCGCTCGAAAACCTCGACGTCTGGCTGGCCACGTTCGAAGAGAACGCCACCCGTCGCGGCGCCACCGTGCTGTTTGCGGAAACCACCGCCGATGCCGCGCGGCTGGTTGCGGAGATCGCGCAGAAGCACGGCGTGAAGAAGGTCATCAAGAGCAAGTCGATGGTGACCGAGGAAATGCGCCTGAACCAGGTGCTCGGCGAGATGGGTGTGCAGAGCATCGAGACCGACCTGGGCGAGTACATCCTGCAGATCAACGACTCGGAGCCGCCGTCGCACATCATTGCGCCGGTGGTGCACAAGGACAAGGACGAGATCGCCGACCTGTTCGCCAGGGTCCACCACAAGCCGCGGCTGACCGAGATCCCGGAGATGACGCGCGAAGCGCGCGAAGTGCTGCGGCCGGAATTCCTCAGCGCCGACATGGGCGTCACCGGCGGCAACTTCATCATCGCCGAGACCGGCTCGGTGGCGGTGGTCACCAACGAGGGCAATGAAGGCATGTGCACGGTGATGCCGCGCGTGCACGTGGCGGTGACCGGCATCGAGAAGGTGCTGCCGACGCTGGAAGACCTGGCCACGGTGATGCGGCTGCTGCCGCGCTCGGCCACCGGCCAGGCGATCTCCAACTACTTCTCGCTGCTGACCGGACCGCGCGCCGAGGGCGAGCGCGATGGCCCCGAGCATATGTACTTCGTGCTGGTCGACGGCGGCCGCAGCGGACTGATCGGCGGCGACTTCCAGGAGATGCTGCGCTGCATCCGCTGCGGCGCCTGCATGAACCACTGCCCGGTCTACCAGAAGATCGGCGGCCATGCCTATGGCTGGGTCTATCCCGGTCCGATGGGCAGCGTGCTGACGCCCAGCTACGTCGGGCTGGCCAGCACGGTCGACCTGCCGCAGGCGGCCACCATGTGCGGCGAATGCAATCGCGTCTGCCCGGCGTCGATCCCGTTGTCCGACCTGCTGCGCAAGCTGCGCGAAAAGCAGATGGAACGCGGCCTGCGGCCGTGGCAGGAGCGCTTTGCGCTGAAGGCCTGGGGCTACGTGGCGAAGCGGCCCGAACTCTACGCGCTGACGGCACGCATCGGCGCCTGGCTGCTGGGCCGCATGGGCGGCAGCAACGGACTGATTGCGAGCCTGCCGCTGGCGGGCAAGGGCTGGACCGAAACACGCGACATGCCGGCGCCATCGGGCCGCACGTTCCGCGAACTCTACAAGGAAAGGAGGGCGCGTTCATGAGCGCCGAGAATTCGGAAGCGCTGGCGCGCATGCGCGCCGCGCTGGAGCAGCACGTGGCCGGCGCAAAGCCGGCGCAGGAGCTGGTGCGCGAATGGCGCGATGCCGGCAGCGCGCTGGCCTTGCCGCCGGTCTACGGCCAGGCCATGGAGGAGCTGCTGCGCCGGCTGGAGATGGCGGCGGTGTTCGCGCAGGACAGCTGCTCGTTTTCCAGCACCGCGGTCACCGACCAGCTGGCGCGGTGGCTGGACAAGGCGGCAACGGTCTGAGGGGCGCTGACCGCGGGTAAAAAAAGGGGAGCCGCCGGCTCCCCTTGTTCATGGCACGTTGCGAAGCATCACCCTAGCAGCAGCGCATCGTCATCCAGCTGCTCATGCCGGGTCTGCTCGAACATCTTGAGCAGGTCCGGCACATCGAGCCCCTTGCGCTTGTCGCCCGAGACATCCAGCACCACCTGGCCCTGGTGCAGCATCACCGTGCGCTGGCCGTAGTCGAGCGCCTGGCGCATGCTGTGCGTCACCATCATCGTGGTCAGCTTGCTTTCCTCGACGATGCGCGCGGTCAGTTCGAGCACGAAGGCGGCGGTCTTGGGGTCGAGCGCGGCGGTGTGCTCGTCCAGCAGCAGGATGCGCGACGGCTGCAGCGAGGCCATCAGCAGGCTGACCGCCTGGCGCTGGCCGCCGGAGAGCAGGCCGATGCGGTCGGTCAGGCGGTTTTCCAGGCCCAGGTTGAGCAACCGCAGCTTCTCGCGGAACAGCTCGCGCGAGGCGCGGTTCAGCGCCGGGCGGAAGCCGCGGCGGCTGCCACGGGCCATCGCCAGCGCCATGTTCTCCTCGATCGTCAGCGCTTCGCAGGTGCCGGCCATGGGGTCCTGGAACACGCGTGCCACCAGGTGGGCGCGGTCCCAGGCGGGCTTGCGCGTGACGTCGGTGTCATCGATGGTAATGCGCCCGGCGTCGACCATCTGATCGCCGCTGATTGCATTCAGGAAGGTCGACTTGCCGGCGCCGTTGGAACCGATCACGGCCACGAACTGGCCGCTCGGGATTTCCAGGCTGAGGCCGCGCAGCGCGCGGGTCTCGATCGGGGTGCCCGGGTTGAAGGTGAGCTTCAGGTCTTGTGCGCGCAGCATCTCAGGCACCTCCGTTCTTGCGGGCAAACAGCTTCTTGCGCGTCGCCGGCAGCACCAGCGCGATCGTCACCAGCGCGGCGGTGACCAGGTTCAGGTCCTGCGCCTTCAGGCCGATGAAGTCGCTGTTCAGCGCCAGCGCGATGAAGAAGCGGTACAGGATGGCGCCCAGCACCACCGCCAGCGTGGTCCAGATCAGCCGGCGTGCCGGCAGGATGGTCTCGCCGATGATCACCGCGGCCAGCCCGATCACGATGGTGCCGATGCCCATCGAGATATCCGAGCCGCCCTGGGTCTGCGCGAACAGCGCGCCGGCCAGCGCGACCAGCGCATTGGACAGCGCCATGCCGGCCAGCGTGGCGCGGCCGGTCGGGATGCCTTGCGCGCGCGCCATGCGCGGGTTGGCGCCGGTGGCGCGCATCGCCAGGCCCAGCTGCGAGCTGAAGAACCAGTCCAGGCCGACCTTGGCCACCACTACCACCACGAACAGCACCAGCGGGCGCAGCACGTAGTCGGGCAGCCACTCCGGCTGCAGCACGGTGAACAGCGTCGGTTCGGTGATCAGCGGCACGTTGGGGCGGCCCATGATGCGCAGGTTGACCGAGTACAGCGCGATCATCATCAGGATACTGGCGAGCAGGTCCATGATCTTGAGGCGCACGTTGAGCCAGCCGGTGATCCAGCCGGCCAGCGCGCCGGCGGCGATGGCCACCATGGTGGCGAGGAACGGGTCCTGGCCCGCGGCGATCAGCGTCGCGGCCACGGCGCCGCCCAGCGGGAAGCTGCCGTCGACGGTCAGGTCGGGGAAGTTGAGGATGCGGAAGGAAATCAGCACCCCGAGCGCCACCAGGCTGAAGATCAGGCCGATCTCCAGGGCGCCCAGAAGGGAAAAGAGGGACATGGGGGAATCCTGTTGCGGGGGCCGGCGTCTGCCCTGGCGCCGGTTTCGGGGCGGTGCGCCCGGCATGCCCGGGTGGGGCCGCCGGCCGCTTCGCCCTGGTTCGGTCCGGCCGGGCCGGGTAGGCCTGGCCGGCGCATCCGCCGCCTTGCGGCGGCGGCATGGCAGGGCGTGGCTGTGCTTACTTGATGACCGTCTTGGCTTCCTTGACCAGCTCCGGCGACAGCGTCACGCCTTGCTTGGCGGCCGCGCCGGTGTTGACGAACAGTTCCAGGTTGTCGCTGGTCTGCGAGGCGATCGTGCCCGGCTTCTCGCCCTTCAGGATGCGCACCACCACCTTGCCGGTCTGGTGGCCGAGGTCGCCGTAGTTGACCCCCAGTGCCGCCACGGCGCCGCGCTTGACGCTGTCGGTATCGGCCGCGACCAGCGGGATCTTCGATTCGTTGGCGACCTTGACCAGGGCCTCGTACGCCGACACCACGTTGTTGTCGGTGTTGGTGTAGATCACGTCGACCTTGCCGATCAGGCTCTTGGCAGCCGGGCCGATGTCGACCGTGCGCGGCGCGGCGGCTTCCTTCAGCGTCAGGCCTTCCTTGGCCAGCAGCGCGCTCAGTTCCTTGACCACCACCACCGAGTTGGCTTCGCCCGGGTTGTAGACCATGCCCACGGTCTTGGCCTTGGGCACCACGCGCTTGATCAGGGCCACCTGCTTGTCCAGCGGCAGCTTGTCCGACACGCCGGTGACGTTGGTGCCCGACGCCGACCAGCTCTTGACCAGCTGTGCCGCGACCGGATCGGTCACGCCCGAGTACACCACCGGCACCGTCTTGGTGGCGGCGACTACGGCCTGCGCCGACGGCGTGGCGATGGCGACGATGGCGTTGGGGTTGTCGCCGACGAACTTGCGGGCGATCTGCGCGGCGGTGCCGGTGTTGCCCTGGGCGCTCTGGTATTCCCACTTCAGGCTCTTGTCGGCGTCATAGCCGGCCGCCTTCAGTTCTGCGCGCACGCCGTCGCGGATGGCGTCCAGCGCGGGATGGTCGACGATCGACAGCACCTTGACGGTCTGGGCCTGCACGGCGCCGCCGTACAGCAGTGCCAGCGCCACAGCGCCGCCCAGGATGGTTTTGGATGCTGCGAGACCCTTGGTGGATTTCATTATGTGTGCTCCCCCGAAACTCGGTTCTGGATTGGATACGGCCGCGGATGGTTCGGTCCGCCGTCCTGGCGCGTGCGCCGGCTGGCGCACGGTGCCGGTCCGGGCGGGCGCGGCGGCTTCCTGCGGCGGGGAGGGAGCGTGCGCGGACGCGTCGGATGCGACAGCGATAAGCCTGCGAGGATACCACTTCCCGCGCACGAAATGCACAGTCATCACGCGGAAGTGGGGCATCCGATGCTGTCAGACGCCCGCTATCCGCCATCGAGGCGCATTTAATTGCGCGGGAACCGGGATTTGCTTGTGGAATACCCTGATTGCGGTGGCCGCATCTTCATGCAATTGCGCGCAGCGCCGCGGCGCATTCGCGCACCAGCGCCGGGCCGCGATAGATCAGGCCGCTGTAGACCTGCACCAGCTGGGCGCCGGCGTCGGTCTTGGCGCGCGCGTCGGCGCCGCCAAAGATGCCGCCCACGCCGATGATCGGCACCGCGTCGCCGACCACGCCGTGCAGCGCACGCACCACGCGGGTCGAGGCTTCGAACACCGGGCGCCCGGACAGGCCGCCGGCTTCGTCGGCATGCGGCAGGCCCTTGACCGCGTCGCGCGAGATGGTGGTGTTGGTGGCGATCACGCCGTCGATCCGGTGGCGCACCAGCGCGTCGCCGATATTGCCGATCTGGTCGGCGTCGAGATCGGGCGCGATCTTCAGCGCCAGCGGCACATAGCGCTTGTGCTGGTCGGCCAGGCGCTGCTGCGCGTCCTTCAGCGACGACAGCAGGCTGTCGAGCTCGCTCGCGCCCTGCAGCTGGCGCAGGTTCTTGGTGTTGGGCGACGAGATATTGACCGTCACATAGCTGGCGTGCGGATAGACGCGCTCCAGGCAGTACAGGTAGTCGTCGTTGGCGCGCTCGATCGGGGTATCGGCGTTCTTGCCGATATTCAGCCCCAGCACGCCGCCCTCGGCCTTCCAGCGCGACGCCTGCACGTTGGCGACGAAGGCATCGACGCCGCCGTTGTTGAAGCCCATGCGGTTGATCAGCGCATCCGCCTGCGGCAGCCGGAACATGCGCGGGCGCGGGTTGCCCGGCTGCGCGCGCGGCGTGACCGTGCCCACCTCGATAAAGCCGAAGCCGAGCGCGGCGAGGCCGTCGATATAGGCGCCGTCCTTGTCCAGCCCGGCGGCCAGGCCGACCGGGTTGGGAAAACGCACCCCCATGACCGTGCGCGGATCGTCGGCGATGCGGTTGCCGATGCAGCCGCCCAGGCCCATGCGATGGGCGCGCAGCAGGTTGTTCAGCGTGAAATGGTGGGCGTCCTCGGCATCCATCGAGAACAGGGCGGGGCGAAACAGGGGATAGAGCGCGTTGAGCACGTTGGGCAGGCGGCCGGCGGGGCGGCGCGGAAGTCGGGACCAGGGCGGCATTGTAGCGGCTGGCCCGCCTGCGGGGATGGCCTCAGGGGCGGCCGCGGCGGCGGCCTGCGGCCTGGCAGGGCTACGGCTTCGTCGCGGGCGGCATCGGCGCGACAGCTTCCGTGGCCTCGGCGGCGACGTCCTCGAACGCATGCCAGTGGTTGCCGGTCAGCACCTGCAGCGGCCGGAAGCGCGCCTTGTACGCCATCTTGCGGCTGTCGGCGATCCAGTAGCCCAGGTACAGGTGCGGCAGGCCCAGCGCATGGGTCTGGCGGATCTGCCACAGGATGTTGTAGGTGCCGTAGCTGGCGTTGCGCTCGAGCGGATCGTAGAAGGTGTAGACCGACGACAGCCCGTCGTCGAGCACGTCAATCATGCTGACCATGCGCAGCCGGCCGGCCTCGGGCGAGCCGGGCGGATCGCGGAATTCGACCAGGCGCGAGTTGACGCGGCTCTGCAGCAGGAACTGCTCGTACTGGTCGCGGCTGTCCTGGTCCATGCCGCCGCCGGCGTGGCGCAGCGACTGGTACAGCAGGTACAGCGAATAGTGCTCTTCGACGTAGGTCAGCGGCGCCACCAGCGCCTGCAGGTGCTGGTGGCGGTTCCATGCGCGGCGCTGCGAGCGGTCCGGCGTGAACTGGTCGACCAGCACGCGGCACGGCGTGCAGGCGTGGCAATCGTCGCAATACGGGCGGTAGGTAAAGATGCCGCTGCGGCGGAAGCCCGCGCGCACCAGCCGCGAATAGACGTCGGCGTTGATCAGGTGCGCCGGCGTGGCCACCTGGGAGCGCGCCATGCGGCCGTCGAGATAGCTGCAAGCGTAGGGCGCCGTGGCATAGAACTGCAGCGCGGACAGCGGTAGTTCCTTCAGCTTGCTCATGACTCAGGGGGCTCCGGGCGGGACGGCGCGGTCTGCACGGTGGTCCGCCGCGTCAGCGTCGGCACCCGTGCCGGGATTCAGGCAGCCGGCGCGGCGGGTGTCCCGGCCCAGCGCTCCAGCACCGATTTGTCGAACCGCCACGGACTGATCGCCGGCTGTGCCGTTGCCGCGCGCACATGGGCCACGAACTCGGCGCGGGGGATGGGGCGCGCACCCAGCGAGGCCAGGTGGTCGGTTTCCTGCTGGCAGTCTATCATCGCCACGCCGTGGTTGCCGAGGAACGCGCACAGCGCCGCCAGCGCGATCTTGGACGCGTCGGTGCGGTGCGCAAACATCGATTCGCCAAAGAACATCCGCCCCAGCGCCACGCCATACAGGCCGCCCACGCGCTCGCCGCGGTACCAGCTCTCGACCGAGTGGGCCAGGCCGTTGCGGTGCAGGGCGCCGTACGCGGCGACGATGGCGTCGGTGATCCAGGTGCCGTCCTGGCCTTCGCGCGGCGTGGTGGCGCAGGCGCGCATCACCGCCACGAAATCATGGTCGACGCGGATTTCCCAGTCGGCATCGCGCAGCACGCGCCGCAGCGTCTTGCGCAGGTTGGCCGAGACGCGCAATGCCGGCGGCGGCAGCACCATGCGCGGATCGGTGCTCCACCACAGCACCGGCTGGCCGCTCGAATACCACGGGAAGATGCCCTGGCGATACGCCAGCAGCAGCCGCTGCGGCGACAACTCGCGGCTGGCGGCAAGCAGGCCGGGGGCCTCGGAATCGGGCCCGAGCGCGTGCTCGACCGGGGGAAACGGATCTTGCGGGTCCAGCCAGGCAATCATGCGGGCTGCGCCGGAGGGCGGTGCGCGGCGGGCCCGCCGCTCAGGGAGTGACCGTGGCCCGGCTGGTCAGCGGGCGCATGGGCTTGTCGATATCCAGGCTGTGCAGCCGGAAGCTGCCGTCCTGCAGGCGGCCGGCGGCGCGGTCGGCAAAGAAGCAGCGCAGGGTATGGATCACGGTGGGGAAGGCCAGTTCATCCCAGGGCACATCGGCCTCTGCCACCAGCTTCACTTCGAGGCTTTCCTCGCCGGGCGCAATGTCGAGATCGTCGAGCGTGGCGAGGTAGAACAGGTGCACCTGGTGCACATGCGGCACGTTCAGGATCGAAAACAGCTCGCCCACCTGCACGCGCGCGCCGGCTTCTTCCAGCGTTTCGCGCGAGGCCGCCTGGGCGGTGGTTTCGCCGATCTCCATGAAGCCCGCCGGCAGGGTCCAGAAGCCGTAGCGGGGCTCGATCGCGCGCTTGCACAGCAGGATCTTGTCTTCCCAGACCGGAATCGTTCCGACCACGTTGCGGGGGTTGACGTAGTGGATGGTGCCGCAGTTGTCGCAAACACTGCGCGGGCGGTTGTCGCCGTCAGGCACGCGCAACACGACCGCATGACCACAGTTCGAGCAGAATTTCATGAGGGGCGTCCGGGAGAATGGCGAAAGTGTATCACCCTCGCGGAGCGCACCGACGGGCCGTAGGAGTGCTGGTGCACCATGGGCCGGATACCGTCACGGCCAGTGCCGCGGCCCCGCGCGACGGCACAAAAACAAAAAACCCGCCGATGGCGGGTTGGTCTGCGTTGACGGCGTCACAGATGCGCATCTGTGCGGTTGGTTGCGGGGGCCTGATGTTGACACTAGAGAGTGCTTGCCGCTTGCTGCCAATAGCATCGTTTCCGCCGAAGTTGCGAACTCAGCATACACCGCGTCATCCCGCCGCACCAGCGTGATCGGGCCGAAGATATCGGCCAGGACTGTACGGGCCCGTGCCGTGTCGCCCTGGCGCAACGCCTCTTGAATCGACAGAATCCGCCGCTTGATGAGCGCCATGAGGTCGGTGACGTTCGCCAGCGCCGCCGGCGCGACGGCGCTGGGAATGACGGCAAGCTTGGCCTTCTCCGCCTCGGCTGCCATCAGGCGCTTTTGCAGGGAATCCGACATCCCGACTTTGGCGATCGCGTCGACCAATCGACCAATTTCCGCATCGAGTTCGGCCAGCCTCTCACGCGTGGCCTTAGACGCGCGGCTACTGGCCTTCTGCCGTTCAGCAATGGTAGCGCGTACCAGCTGCTCCAGCTCGCCAAGCGCGGCTTGCGAGAACAGCTCGTCTCGGACCAGGGCGAGAAGTCGGGTATCCAGCCGATCCCGGGCCACCGCGACGCCGGGGCAAACCGTCGGTCCTCGGTCCTTACGGTTGATGCAGCCGTACTGCGTGCTGTTGATGGAAACGACCGGGGCGCCACAGAGTGCACAGCGCAGCATTCCGCTGAACAGCGTGCGCGGCGCTTGTCCTTTCCCACGCCCCCCCAACAGTCGCGGCGCATCCATGCGGGCCCGCACCGCCAGCCAGGTCTCGTCGTCCACGATCTGGAGGTCTGGCAGCTCGGCCCGGTGCCATTCGGACTCTGGTCGCTCGACGCGCTGACGCTTCCCGGTATCTGGGTCCTTGATCCACTGTGATCGATTCCAGATATATCGGCCGACGTACAGCTCGTTGCTCAGCAGACCGGAGCCCTTTGCAGCCGACCCGAAGATCGCTGACACAGCCCAAAGGCGCCCGCGAGGCGATGGCACCCTCATCTCGTTGAGCGCATACGCTATCCGGCGCGCGCTCCAGCCGGCGGCATACTTTTCGAAAATCCACCGGACGTGCCGGGCCTCCTCTTGGTTGACCTGATATCTGCTGCCGCCTGCGTCCCGGACGATGTCATAGCCATAGCTCTTGCCGCCGACGATGAAGCCGCGCTCGAACTGGCCTTCCTGTCCGCGGTGCGTCTTGTGCCGCAGATCATCTAGATACAGTTCGTTGATCAGTCCACGTACGCCCCGCATGATCTTGCGCGAGCCCATCTTGCTGTCGTAGCCATCGCTCACGCCGATGATCCGGATGCCGCGGTGCTCCAGCCGCCGGACTATCCTCTCCTGTTCAACTTGGTCCCGAGCAAGCCGATCAAGGCCTTCCAGCACCAGCACGTCAAAGCGCTCGGCCAAGGCATCGGCCAGCAACTTTGCGCCGGCCGGACGATTCGACACCGGCGTGCTGCCGGAAATTCCTTCATCTCCGATTTCGGCGACAACCTCGCAGCCTTCGGCTTCGCACCGTGCACGACAAATCCGGACCTGATCCTCTATTGAGGACTCTCGTTGTTTGTCGGACGAGAAGCGGCTGTATATCAGTGCGCGCATGCTGGAACCTGATTCTCGATGGCAGATGGTTGCGGGCTCGATTCGGAGAGCGAAAGCGCATCATCCGCTATTTGTTCGGCAAGCAATAACAGCAGGCGGTGCCAGGCCGTGGGGTTCGCTGCCGCGAGCGTCGGTCGTTGTCTATTCATGGCTTGGTTCCTATCGAAATCTACTACCCGTCATGCTGTGAAAGGCTGCGGCCGGACTATGGCCGCGATGTAGAGCGGATGTTTCGGGCTACCGTCCTGATTCAGCCCGAGGTGATAGAGCCGGTTTCCACGGCCGCACATGCGGACGATTCGCAGCACTTCCGCCGCGCGCGCCGGCGCCGCCTTGTGCGCGCCCCATGCGCAGATCACCATGGAGCATTGGTCGATCGCGTCCATGATGGCGCCGTCGTTGGGGTCTGGCCGATCTCCGAGCGGTGCAGGATGGGTCAGCAGTCCGTCCGGCTCAGTGGAGCGCAACGGGAATAGGTTCACCACCTCCAGTCGGCCGTACCTGCCGGCCAGGGCGCGCTGCATGCACCTAGTGATGGTCGGATCGTTGACCTGGTGGTCGGCCGTCGACGGATTGAGCATGATGAAGCCCAGCGCCGGACGGCTGGCGTCCCAGGCGCGCCAGAGGCGGTACCGGTACTGTTCGCAGTCAGAGAGAATGCAGCCGGCCTCACTGTCGAGGGTGGTTTCAACGAGTCGTTTCATTGAAGGGCGCCTCCATGGATTTGCACAATAGGCGCCCGCAGCAGGTCGCGGTATGTGTCAAGGAACATGATCTCGGCCGCTGCTGGCGGTAGCGGAAAAATTCGCATTCGGACCGGTTCAATGCCGTCCAGAGAGGTCCAGAGCCCCCCGTCCTTATTCATCAGGTCTCGCTGCTCGGTGCGGAGTGCTACGCGGTCCGCATACTTCACGGCTGGATCAAGCTCTGAGGGAAGGTCAAAACCGGCTAGGATTGCTGCCTCGCAGCGTTTTTCCAGCGCCTTGTACTCGGGAAACAGGCGCTTCAGCGGGCTCACCATGTCGCCGACAACGCTCTCCACCGCATCGTGGAAGAGCGCCTGCTTACGCAGATGTTTCGGTACCAGGCGGGATACCACGACGCTGTGCTGCGCTACGCTATAGAACTCTCGGCAGTGGCCGGTGAAGCGGCACAGCTTCGACAGGGCATGGGCGACTTCTTCAGCTGTCAGCGGCCCCGGGTTGGTGAAGTCGAAGTAGCGGCCGGTGGACAACAGGATGGTAGGTGTGCCTTCCATGGCTTTCTCCTGAATTAGCGTTTCGGAATAATTTGGGATAAACGGCCGCGGAACGGCTCAGGCTCGGGCGGATACTTCGTCGCCCATGGCGCCGCGGCCAGAATCAGCTTCCAGTTGGCGCGCGTGTTGAGCACGGCCGGGCCTCCATAGTCGAAGAAGCCGACGGGCGGCTCGGTACCCAGCCGCTCGATCAACGCGACAGGCACCGCCACGTGATAGCCGGTGTTGTAGTAGGCGAGGTGCTGGGCAATCTGCTCGCCGCTGTACCGGCCCGCGCGCGGCACCACCGGCGTGTAGCCGCGGTCATCAGGCCGCCAGAACGTGATGTAGCTGTGGTCGCGGGTCGTGTGGCAGACGGCCACGACCATGAATTCGCTCATGACAACTCCTCCTCGGCCTGCCGCATGGCGGCGGTGAGTTGTGCCATCTCGTCGTGCGAGCCGCCGGGCCGGTCCGGGTGCGCGGCCTGTGCGCGGCGTCGATACGCGGCACGCACAGCGGTGAGGTCACGTTCGGCCGGCCCGACGCCGATCACCTCGCGCCAGGTGCGCGCCGCCGCGGGCGACGGGAGGGCGGTGAAGCCGGTAAAGGCCCGGTCGAGGATCTGCGCCCCGCCGTGGCGCTCGATCGCGCGCAGCGCCTCCAGCGTGGCAGCGATTGCGGCCAGGTTGTCAGCTACCGCTCGGTACTGGTCGATGGCCATCACGCGCGGGGCGCCGGTGCGGTCCTGCCAGTAGACCGCGGCGCCCGGGTCGGCGGGCTCGCGCTGCCCCGAGCGCGGCAGCCCGTCCAGGCGGGTCACCACGTTCGTGCTGATGACGGTGAAGGCCGGCCGCGCCCCGAGGCGTGCTAACTCGTCGAGCACGCGGTTCACGCCGTCGGACACGGTGAGCGCCTTGGTGGTGGTGTACGACGAGCTGGCGCCGTTCGTGTAGTTGACCGTGCGACGGTCCTTGCGACCGAAGCGGGCGTCCGCGCGCTGGGCGTCGGTTTTGCGCGGCCAGCCGGCGGGCCAGGTCAAGGGGTAGTTCGTCACGCGTGCTCCCGGAGTGCAGCCAGCACATCGGCTGGTACGTCGAAGAAGCCGAGTGCGCCCTTGCACGGCACGAAGGGGAGCGCCTTGGCATCAGTGATCTGAAAGCCGAACTGACCTTCCATATGCCATTGCGACACGCGGGCCGCCCAAGAGGGTACGCAGTCGGTGATGGTGGCGACGCCAACGATGCCTCCGCGCTGCAGCTCCTCTAAAGCAGGCAGCACGATAGGAGCGGCTTCATTGCCGGTCAGAAAGTCTGCGCGGTTCAGGTTGCGCACGAAGTCCGCCACGTCCTCGTACTCCTGCCGCGTTATGCCCTTGCTGGCGTGGATCAGCGTAGGGCCGCGATGTTTGGTCGACCAAGTGCGGTTTTCAATGTCCTTGAACCCTTGGACAATTAGCCAGGCCCACGGCTGGCGGATGGACAGCGCCTTGGTCGGCAAGGGGCTAGTGAGGATGGAACGCTTATTCATTGGTTCACGCTCAGGTATTCGGATTGGTTGCCGATATGGCACCCATGACCAAGTTTTTCGACAAGAAGCTCGAGGAAGAGCTGGGCACAGGGGCGGCCCTTCAAATCGCCGGGATGGCGGCTGAACTGGGCGCCAGGATCGAGACTTACAACGCGCTCCAAAAGGCGAATGGGATGCCCACTCTTGATGAGGAATGGGAGGAAGCCGAAGACTACGTGCGGCAGATGGTTGCGAGAGGCGAGGCCCGGCGCGAAGACTACCCGGACCTCTTTGAGGACGAGATCCCGGATGCCGAAGGCGAGTGACTGTGCGGGGACCATGGTCGGTTACCACTCCACGACGGTGTACATATCCACGAACTGCCGCTCCTCGTAGAAGAACCGAACCTTGTAGCCGAGCTCCTTTAGCTGCTTCACGGCCTCGTCGTACTGCTTGGCCAGCAGGGTGCTACGGTCGCTGCCATAGCCTCCGTTGACCCAGAAGTCTTCGTGCAGAGACACCGAGCGCTTCTTGTTCTCAGCGGCCGCGCGGATCCGGTCCAGGGCTGCGTCGACGCGCTCGGACGGCGTTGGGCCGGCGATCTCTCTCGCCTCGGCGGCGCTGAGTCGGTTCGTGTTCATCATGCGATCAGTTCCATCTGTGCACGCTGACGCTCGAGCGCGATAGAGCATGCGGGATTAATCCAAACCACTTCGGTGCGCGCCCGTCCGCCGTCCGCCATGTGGCGGCGCTCGTGGCGCTCCCACTGCGGAAACAGTTCATCGTCGTAGAGGTCGGAGGGGTAACCGGAAAGGACCACCATCGCGCTCGAGCTGTGAAGTACTGCGGCCAAACGGCGATGGTCGTCATCGGTCATCTCATGGCGGTACCCGTGCGTCTTGGCTGACCGCCCCTGGATTGCCGAGCGCGTGCTATGTGCGTACGGCGGATCCGCATAGATCAGCGTGTTCGGGTTGTCCATGCGGACGATCACCTCGAGCGCATCACGGTTCTCGAGCAGTACTCCCTGCAAGCGCCGAGTAAAGGAGGGCACTGCATCCGGCCAGCGCATCCATTCGGCAGACGGCAGGCCCCGTCCCTCTGTCAGCTTCGACCTGAATCCGGTGCGGCAGCCGCGAGTTGCGCTGTCGCTGCCATGGCCGAAGAAGGAGCGCACGATCATCTTGTGCGCGCTATCAATGTCGTCGACGACCGGCTCATACGACCAATCGAATTCATCGCGCGAGAATGGCGTCAGTGCGACGCGGCGCTGCAGCTCGAGCGCCTTGTCCTGATCGCGCAGGACGCGGAAGACGTTGACCACCTGGCCGTCCAGGTCGTTGTAGCACTCGGCCGGCACGCGGTCCTTTTGCAGTAGGATTCCCGCGCCGCCGCCGAACGGCTCAACGTAGCAAGTGTGAGTCGGGAAGAAGCCCATGACCCATGGAGCAAGCCGGAACTTGCTGCCGTGGTAGCGCAGTACTGGCCGGCTTACGGTCACGCTGCAGCCTCCGTCTGTTGCGAAACGGTCAACGCGATCGCCACCGGGCGAACCCACACGGGTGTGGCCGACAGCATGAACGTCTCGCCGGTCTCCGCCAGAAGTAGGGTGGTGCCCATCACCTCGGCGATAGCCTGGGCCGCGTCCGGCGGTACCGCGTTGCCGATGCGCTCGCGCCAGGCCTGATCGCTCAATCCATCTAGCTCCAGGTATTCCTCCGGCTCGATCAGTGACTGGATCGCGGCCAGTTCCAGCGTGGTGAACGGGCGGTGCCAAGTACCGTCGAGGGCGCGGATGATGGCCACGAGCTTGTCGTTCGCCGCCGGCAGGCGTGGGTCAGCCACCGACCACCGGCCGTTGTCGTGGCCAGCAGCTGCCGACACCGCACCACTGGGCTGATCCCAGCCCACAACGCCGTAATGCCCGCCAGTCAGGTAGTGGTCGCCGCGCTCGCGCCGCATGCCAGGGCGCGGGTCAGCGACCGCGTACGCGCCCTGGCCGGTGTCGCTGCGCGCGATGACGGTGCCGGCCGGCTCGTCGTAGCCGGTGATCCGGTACTTGCCTGCGCCCTCGAAGCCCGTCGACGCGCGCGGGTCCTGCACACACTGACCGGTGCCGTGCGCGCTGGTGACGGCGCCGGCGGCCAGGTGCCACGGCACGATCCGGAACTCGTTGTTATGCTTGGTCGGGCCGGCGTGGCGCGGGTCGGCCACGCTGAACGTGCCCTGGCCAGGGTTCGTGCCCGCGGTGATCGTTCCCGAGGACTCGCTCCAGCGCAACACGCCGTATTGCTGGTACTGCGCGGCGTTGGCGGGCCCGCGTGGGTCGGCGATCGAGAACGTTCCATTGCTGGGCAGCGACTCGCCAGCGACCGCGCCAGCATGCTCGTTCCAGTCCAGTACGCCCAGCGCGCCGTTTCGGCGTTCCGGCATGATCAGGTAATCCCGCAGGTGACCGTCGACGACTTCTAGGCGGTTCAAGCTGCGCCAGTCGCTACCAGCCTCGACGAATGCCAAGCGGACCCAAGTCTTCCACTGCAGCGACGGCACGCGATGCATCGGCCCGCCTGCGGCGTCACCAGGTTGCGGCATGCGGCCGAGCACGGTACCGACGCCCTGCAGGCGACGCAACTCTGGCTCGTACAGGAAGGCGGGTACCTTCTCCATGTGGCGTGCCACCAGCAGAAAGCGCTTGCGGCTCTGCGCCAGTCCACCCAGTTCGCCGCAGTCGTGAGTCGTCTCGTTCACGGCATAGCCATAGTGGCGCAGGATCTGGTTGATCTGGTCCAGCAGATGCCGGCCGCGCGTAGCCAGCCGCGGCACGTTCTCGAAGACGATCAGCTCGACCGGGTCGTCCTTCCAGGCTTCGCACATCAGCCAGACGCAGCGCAGCGTCAGCTCGTTCAGCGCCTGGTACTTGGGCGTGCGGCTCAGCGTCTCGGAGAGGAGCCCAGACGCGCCCTTGCAAGGCGACGAGATGAACACGCAGTTCGGCCGCTCGTTGCCGGCTGCGCGGCGGATGTCTGCGGGCGTGGCCTCTCGCCAGCCAGCCGGCGGCTCGTTACCGTGGAACGCCGTGTACTGCTGACGGGTGAACAAATCCATGACCGTGCACGGCACGCCGACCAGTGTCTCGAAGTCGCGCGCTGCTGCCGGGTCGACATCGATGCCGCCGATGCACTTCCATGTGGCCACCATGTTGCCCACCTGCGAGGCAGCCTTCTTGAAGCCCTTGGCGCCGCCGCCGAGGCCGCAGCAGAAGCCGAACGTCTTGTATTCGCGGACGATCATGCCTGCTCCTTGCCGTTCAGCGGCTTGGCGACGCCGGCGCAGGGTGGCGTATCGAAGCACATGACAGTTTTCAGTTCCAGACTGGAGAGAGCCCGCGTCGGGAGTGGGGTGCCGAACTCACGTACCAGGTCGGTGGACAACTGCGGGTGCGTGGCGGCACAGCTTGCGGCGTAGGCTCGGAGCGCGGCCGGCGCGTGCGCATCATGGTCGAGGTCCAGCACAAAATACCGGCAGCCGTGGTGCTTGCCACCGGGCGCGTCGCAGCCATCGGTGCGGCGCACGTCGAATTTGCGGAACAGCCCCTGCTGCTCGGCCGGCTTGCTGGTGTCGCGCTCGGGCAGGGAAGGTGATGCGCTCACGGCGCAGTGCTGGCACTCGCCGCGATACTCGCCGGTCGCGTCATGCACATGAACGAAGCCGCCGCAGGTGCTGCACTCTGGCGCGCTGGCTATCGGGGCGGCTTGGGCTAGGATGGCGCCGATTGCAGCGTCGGCGATTTCCGCCACGCGGTCGGAATCTTCCGCGACCAATGCAAAGTCATCCCGCCCCATCGTACCCATGCCCCACGCCGACCACACACGCATGCAGTCATAGGCATTGCCCAGCGCGCCGGCCACTGCTTCGGATACCTTCTCGCGTTGATCATCCGTCAGCGCGGCAGGCGCTGCGCTCGGCACGTGCTCAGGCAGCGGCGAGTGTTTCGGTTTGGCCGCTTGCTTCGCGCGGATCTGCTCGACCTTCGTCCAGATGCGGGCGAGCTCTGCTTCGCCGGCCGCATCCATGTCCAGTCCTTGCGCCAGGCATAGCGCTGCGAGCGTGACCATCACGCCGCCAGCTTCCTGGTGCTTGTCGCCAACGGGCCGGCCGTAGATGTAGTCGACAAGCTGGTGCGCCTCGCTGGCCGTGGCGCCGCAAGCCTGCACCAGCTCCAATGCCTCTTCGAGGAAGCGGTGATTGCGTTCCTGCTGGTCCGCTGCGATCTGGGCACCGAAGCATTCCATCATCCACGGTTGGACGCGCGTCTGAAACGGCGCGGGCGATGCACTCACCGTAGGGGCCGTAAATGCCTCGCCTTCGATGGCCGGCTCAGGTTCTTCAACGTCGAAAGCCTTGCCTTGAAGAACGGCCTTAGCGATGCTGCCATCCTCAACGGTAGCGGTGCCAGCATCGTCGCACCAGAAGTTCTGCGGCTCACCCGATACCGTGTCCCAAGCTGTTTCGTCTGACAGGGTAAAGTGGCTGCCATTAGCGTAGAAGCGCAGGGCATCCAGCACAGCAAACGGCAGCGCAACCAGCTCAGCCTGTTGCTCGCTGGCACTGGTTGCTGCGATGGTTGATGGTGATGCTGCCAGCAGTTCGGCCATGGTTTGGAAGTTACTGCCAGCCAGGATGATCTCATCGCGGCCGGCCAGCACATCCTGCACGAAGCGTTCGCGCTGGTCGGCAGTGAGGTCCGGGCGCTGGATAACGGCGCGCAGCAGATCGACGGCCGTGATCTGCGGGCGCTGCGTCCAACCGGCGCGTAAGCTTTCGGCAAACCGGCCAAGGGCCGCGTCCCATGTGTTGGTGCCAGGCGTCGCAGTGAACAACCCGCATTTGCGAGCCAGCTTCCAATCGGCGTCAGTGCATTGCGCCGGCGTAATCGATTCGCTCATGTCATTGGTCCTTAATCGAGGCGAGAAGAATCGCCATCGGCCCGAACTTCACCCAGCGGGACAGCGGCTGATGCGGGTGCTTTACTGCGGCGCGCTTGAGCTCGACTGCCAGCTTTTCCATCTGTGCGATCTGGAGCGCTGCCATGGAGTTCGAATCGCGCACGATGCTGAGGATCTCGTTTGCCTGTGCCAGCGCACGCTCGGCGTTATCGAGCTTTCGCCGGAGTGTTGCGTTCTCACGCTTGAGCGCTGTCGAGTCGGCTGCGAGGTCAACGATGTCCTCGTTCAGGCGACGCGTTGCCTTGCTGACGGGGGTTCCGATGGGCCAGTCCATGGTGTTATGCCTCAGGGTGGTGGTAGTCGGCGCCCTGGACGCGTAGGTCCGGCGTTTCGCCTTCGCGCCAGATGTCCTTGACGATGCCCGCCAAACGGTCGCTGAGTTCGTCGCCATAGCGCGTCTTTACCTCAGCAATGCGGCGCATAGCTAAAGTGGTCGCGCGCTCTTCCGTCATGCCGATCCAGACTCGCTGTCCAAAGTGAGGCTTGTGGTTCGGTGCGCAGAAATCCGCGCCCCAGTTCACGTGCTTCAGGCCCATGCGGTCGCCGCAGCTCGGGCATGGCACCGTGAAAGCCGTTACCCCGTCTCGGCTGTTCCAGATGATTTCGCTGTGGCCGCAGCCGCAGGAGTAGCGCATCAGGCAGAAGGCTTCAGCGTGCTGGTGGCCGCGCGGGGTGAGAGGTCGCTGGGTCATGGCATCAGTCCTCGATGCGATATCCGAATGGCACGCTGCCGGCCACGATGCTTTCCATATGGGCCACCACGTTCGGATGCATGTTGGCGCTGCCGCCAGCGAGGTCGGCTGCCGCCTTCTTCTGCAGGTGTTCCCACGCTTCACGCGGAATCGCTGCGAACTTCGACTCGTACTGGGGGAAGCGCATCAGATCGAATTCGACAATGCGGGCAGGCCCTTGGATGCCTTGCCAGTGCTGAAGTACCTGCCACGTGATCGCACCGCCTTGAAAGCCGGTGATGCCGCCGCAGGGAGCACGCTCCACGGCCCACATCGCAGCGATACCGGCCGCCGCGATCGCGTGGCAGATCGTGCCGTAGTCGTGGTGATATTCGGTGGTCAGCTTCTGGATGAAAGCGGGCAGCGTCTCAACGGTCATGGCCTTGGCGTCGACGTACCACTGCTGGTGAACCTTCGATTCTTCGGTGATGGCTTGCATGCTGGTCACTCCACGCAGGAATAGGGTTGAGGGCACGCCGTATGTCCTGCGCATTGCTCCGGCTTGAAGCAGAACGAAGGGCACACGCCGTACTTGGGGTCTACGTACTTATTGATGCGCGGCTGCGCTGGATAGGGCAGCGACTCGCAGGACGCCGCCTCGTGGCCAGTGACCTCTTTTGCAATCTCTTTGGCGTCAGACTCGCTCTTCGCCTCGACGCAGCCGGCAGGATAATCGTTGAACTTCAACCAGAAGGTGCGCATGGTCAGTCCCTCACGTTGATGGCTGCCTGCTGCACATCCGCCGCAAGCTGCTGGTCTTCGACGGAGGCGAAGAGGCGGTCATAGCTCCAGGTCGTGTCGCGAAAGACGCGGCCGTCGCAGAAGTCCTCCAGGCAGGCCAGGATGTCGTTCGCGATGTCCTTGTCTTCGGTGGTCTCGATCTGGAAGCGGTCCAGCGCATTGCGGACGCGATAAGGGCCTTCCGACCAGTCGCCGCGCGTCTGCTGCATGGCTACCGCCAGATCAAGGCGCTGGTGCTTCGCGCACAGGGCCTCCAGCACATCCGGCCAATCTGAATCCTGGTCGAGGCCGTAGCGCAGGATGATCGACGCCAGGGCAATGTTCTTGCGCCGTTCTTCCTTCTGGCGCTCTGCTTCGGCCTCGCGCAGCTGCTCGGCACGCTTTGCTTCTTGCGCGGCGGTCGCTGCATATTCCTCGTAGCGCTTCTTCAGGGATTCATAGGTCGAAGTGGCGGAGGCAAAGCCGTCGGACACGACCACATGCTTGGCGAGGTCACCCAGGTATCCGGCGGACACTGTCCTGCTCTTGGGATAGCGCGCCCGCGAGGCATGGTCCCGCTCTGACCAGGTATCGGGGATGCCGGCCGCCTTCATCAAGGCAATAACTCGCTCGCGAAGCGCCTGGTTGTGTGCCAACGCCGCGAGGTTCTTCTCATGCGCCTCGAGGTCCTTGGCGCGGGCAGCCTCCAATGCACGCATCGCGTACGCTGCGATTTGCGACGCGCTCGGCTTCGAGTAGCCGACCTTCGCAGCGTGCTCATAGCCGCCTGGGTGGCTCTGGCATTTGCCGACGTGGCCGACCATCTCGATCGGCATTGCCTTGGTGATCTCTTCCATGTCTTGTGCGCTCGATGAAGGGGTGGGCGGGCCGGCGACTTTCCAACCAAAGGAGTAAGGGTGTCGCGCGCTATTTATCGGGACTCGGCGTTGTCCCGTCGCCGGCCTGCCCGTTGAAAGGGTGGGGTACTCGCTGCGTTCCGCCGTCCACACGGTTAGTCCCTGGCTCGGACATCCGCTTTCCCCCGTTGATCGGTTGCCGCTTACCCTCGTGCGGCGACGCGTCATTCCCCCGCGGTGGGGACTTCTTGCGCCGGGTGCCCTGCAGCGGTACAGGGGCCAGCCAGTTGCCGGAGGCTCGGCTTCTGGCATCTCATGGCGGTCGTACCTTCTGTCGACCAGTTCTCGGCCGGCAGTCGGATTGCAGCGGTGCTCTGCCGCGCGACCCTCTCGGGGTGCATTTAGTCTTCGACTTCTTCCTGCGCGTCCTCGTCTACAGTCAGGCTCATGTGCACTTCCTGACCAAGCAGCGCGATCAGCCGGGCGCTGACCTTCTCGTCCGGGTGCGCCTGCGCGGTGAAATCGATGAAAACAGTGCCGCCTTCCTGCATGTCAAAGACCAGCTTCTTGACGCGGACATCGTCGAGCTTGATGTCGTCTTCCTTCTTGACCTTGTGATGGATAGTCAGCAGTTGGTGTTCCCAAGTGCCTTCCCACTTCTGCATGCCCAGCTTTGGGTTCTTCAGATTCGGCAGGTGATCGGCGGTAGTGACCAAGTCGCCCTGCACGCTGTCGTCCTTGTGGTAGAAGCTGGACTTCAGCGTCGTCGAGAACATGGCCAGCGAGTCGTTTGACACGCGGGCGCGGAGGCGAAGATCCATCCCGAGCACTGGCTCGTCGCCGTGCTTCTCGTTGCGCACGTTCACGTGCAGGATCTTCACCATCTGGTTTTCGAGTTCGAGCATTCCTTGGGCTCCGTAGAAGATGAGAGGGCGGGGATTAGGCGGCGGCGTCGAAGGACGAGAAGTCGAGTTCGCAGAGCCAACCGATCACCTCGGCCTCGGTGGCCTCGAAGTGGCTGACCAGGGCGCTGATGATCTCGGCGTCCGTCGGGCGCGACGGTGGCTGCGGGCGGCGTGCCATTTGCATAACGGGCGCGCCGCGCTGCGCCGAACCCATAGGGACGCGTGCAGCCGTTGGGGTGGGCCGAGTCGGGGTAGGGGCGGGCGCTGGTGCGGGCGCCTGGGCAGCAGCCTTCTCTGCCGCGGCTTTCTCGGCGGCTTCGCGCTCCAGCTTCTGCTGCTCTTCCTTTCGGATGCGCTCGCGATCGGCTTCCTCGTCGGCCTTGTGCTTGTCGATCCGGCTCGACACCACCAGGCGCAGGTCGTCCAGTTGCTTCGTTGCCAGGGCAACGCGGTCGGCGAACAGGAACTCGTAGCCGACGATTTCCTTGTCGAGGAAGGCGACGTTTGAGCGGATGCGCTTCGCCGACGCATCGGCTTCGATCTTGGCGTTGGCCAACAGCGTATCGACGGCATCCTGAATGCTCGATACCGAGCGCTTGCCCTTGGCCGCTCCAGCGAAGTCGGGTATGCCGAGATCCACCCAGGCGCCCCCGGTCTCAGCTTTCAGCGACTGGATGTGCTTGGCATACGTATCGCGGCCGCCACGGATGATGGATTCCTTCACTTCGACCTTGCGACGCGTCACCAGCTTGTCCAGGTCGAGACGTACGCGGCGGGCCTCGGCGCTGATGTCGTCGATAGTGCGGAACAGCTCGTCGATGCTCGCCGTCTGCGACAGCGCATGCTGTTTGGCGGCGGCCAGACGTTCCTCGACCATGCCGCACCACTTCACCGTCTTCTCGGCGTCGGCAAAGTCCTGATCGCTCGACAGGTCCTTGTTGATGCCGGCAAACACGGCGAGGGCGTGCTCGCGGTAATCCCGGAGGTTGCTGGCCGTCACGTGGCCGGTCACCTCGACCAGCAGGGCGGGCAGGGTCTCGGGGGTACGGCCGAGCGGCTTCACTTCGACGGCCTGAGGCACGTACTCGGCCAGATCCTTCTCGAACTGCTCCCAGCCGGCGCGGATGCGATCGAACCAATCCGAGTCGGGCGTGACCTCGGAGTCCACCATGTTCTCGCGAGTGCCGTCCGACACGACGAAGATGACGCGCTTGGCGCCGGTCACCATCAGGATCTGCTGGCACTGGGGCATGTGGCTGTCTGGCACGATCCCGTCGGCCACGCTGGCGGCGAGGTCGGCATTCCACTGCTTGTGCTCGAATGCCGTCTCGCCGTCCATGGTCAGGCCGTCGCACGAAGCGGAAATGCGGCCATCGGAGCAGGTGACGGGGTACAGATCCTCACCAAGGTCTTCTTCGACCAGCGGTCGGGCAAGCGCCTCGACCTGGTGGCCGTGGTCAAGGATGCGCTCCTGCACGAAGTCGCTGAATTCCTTCGGCGTACCAGTGTGCTTGATGTGCAGCAGCTCGGTGCGCTTCATGTATGGCGACAGGCCGAGCATGGCGGCTGCCTCGCTCGCGCCGTGGTACGAGAGGCGGAAGTGTTGCCATTCGGTGGTGCCTTGCACCAGGTTCTGGATCTGCATTTAGTTGTCCTCTGCGGCGGGGGCGGCCCACGATGCGATTTCCATCTTCTGGTCGTCGCTCAGGGTTTCCTTGGTTTCGATCATGGCGATGACCTCGTTGACGGTCTTCTGTGCGGACTCTATGGCCTTCTTCCAGCCGCCTTTCTTCTTTTCGAATGCCTCCGGGGTGCATGCCGGCTTTTTGGCATCGGCGCGCGGTGCCTGGCCTTCAGCGGCCGGCGCGGCGTTTCGGACCTCGCCGGTGAAGACGTCCTCAGCAGTGGCCTCGCCTTCCTTCAGCGAAGTAGTGATGCCGAAGAGGGTGGTCAGATGCTCGACGGTGATGTCTTCCTGACCAGCCACGCCCAGGAACGCGAAGACCTTCTCGGGCGAGACACCGTAGCGCTGCAACACCGACAGGGCGCGCGCGCGGCGGTTGGCCAGGGTCTGCACGTTACCGATCGCGGTTTCACGCGCTTGCTCGTACATGTCCGACCAGAACGCCTTCGGAACGCCTTTCAGGATGGCGTTGCGCAGCGCGATCGAGCATGCAGCGTTGGCTGTCACGCCGATCATGTCGGGCTTGTAGCGCTTGCCGTTCTTGTCGGTAATGCGGCGCTGAACTTCGTACGTGATGGCGACGTTGCGCTCCAGGTCATGGAATACGCCTTGCGCGGTCACGAACTCGCCCTGGTCGTTGATGACGCGAGCGCCAGCGCGGCTGTTTCCCCATGCGGAGGCGACGACCTCGGCGAAGCGCGCGCTCGGCCCTTCGATGGTCTTGCCATCCCGCGGCAACGCGTAGATGCACTCTTGCGCGATGTTCTCGTTCAAGGTGACCATCGCCAAAGCCTCATCGCGGAAGCGCTTGATGCTGCGCGGAAACTTGTGTGCCGTCGCGATCTGCATGTCGATCTCGCTCTTGTTGAGCAGCGCGGCCGTGCCGGATTCGGCGGTGACGAGTTCTAGTTCGCTCACGGTATTTCCTTGGAGTGGGGCGGATGGCTGAAACGGATCAGACGGCCGGGGCAGCCTCGACCTTCACGTACGGGTATTTCTTGTCGTACGGCTTGATTTGCTTGTGGAAGTGCGAGCCAATCGATTCGGCATCGCGCAGCGCGACGAAGTCCTCAGCGGTGAAGTTGCTGTAGTGGTAGAGGCTGGTGGCCTCGCCCTTGTAGTTCTTAAAGCGGACGGCCAGGGTGTTGGTCTCCGCGTCGTGACCGATGCTGTGAATCTTTGACGAATCGACCGGCTGCATGCCGATCGCGGGTGCGGTGGTTTCCATGATGGTCTCCAGGTGCGAAAGGGTTAGAACAGGGCGCCGGCGCGGATGGCGACAGCGAAAAACCAGACGACGGGCGCAGCGATGCAGAAGCCGGCCGCACAGGCGTATTCGATTGAGCGCTTACGCTTTGCCAACGCCAGCAGCTGATTGGTGTTGGGGTCGTAGGTCATACGAGTCCGAGCGCCTGAAGCGCGTTGGCCAGCAGCAGGATGCCGATCGCCGTCCAGGTTGCGGTACGCAGGCGCGAGATGTTGCGGGCCTGGCGCTCGCGCAGCTTGTTGAAGTCGTCGATGTCGATCACGATTGCGGCTCCTTGCGCTTCTCCACGACGGTCGCGACGTTGAGTGCCGTCTCCATCAGGATCTTCGTGGTGCGCTCCAGGCCAGCCACGCACTCGATGCCGAGCGCGGCTTTGCTGATCAGCATGATCAAGGCCTGCCGCACCATGTCGCGATCGCCATAGGCGCCTAATTCGCGCACGTACTGACCGATCAGCTGATCTGCCTTTTCTGCTGCGATTTGGGGGGTCATCACGATTGGTCTCCGCAGGCTTTGGCGAGGGCGGCACGCAACTTGAACAAAGCAATAGCCTCCGGATCGGTGGAGGACTCCAGCCATCCACCCTTTGCCAACACCGCTTCAGCTGCCGTTGCGGCGTCCACGAGATCAGGCGCGGCCTGGATCAGCAGGAGATTCGCGTTGCTTTCCGCCAGGGTCTTCTTAGGGTCGGAGCACAGAAATCCCCAGCCGATGTATTCCGCATCGACGATCGTGTGAACCGCGTTGTTGTTCGGGTCGGGATCAGTCGGCCGCAGCTTGTAGCCGTCCCACTGCCACGGCCCCGGTGTGAACTTGGCTTCCATCACGCAGCCTTCGAGACTTGTTGGACTTCAGCGGCTTCCTCGGCCACGACTTCGCGGAGCAGCTGCTCGGCGTAGGAAACGACTTGGGTCTTGTCGATCGAGCCCCAGGCCACGCGCTTCTCCGCTGCAGCGATGTAGTTGCGCAGCAGTAGGGCGGCCTTACGTCCGAGCGCCAACTGATTGAGAAACGCGCGCTCTGCGGCTGTGCCGTAAGAGAGTTCCGTGGTGTTCATGCTTGCTCCTTGGCGCGGGAGAGTACTGCTTTTGCGGTGCGGTACAGGCTGGTCTGCTGCACGCCTTTGCCGCGCATGTCGTCGCACTGGACATAGCGCTCGACCACCTCCGCTAGTTCTCGAATCAGCTTGTCCCGATCGGTTTGAGATAGAGATTGATCGCAGGTCATGCCGCAGCCCTTCCGCCCTCAGTCAGCGATTCCACGGCGTCGGCTTCGAGCTGCTCGATGAACGCCTTGGAGAAGATGTCCTGCATGGGGGCGGACTCGCTGCCGTCGTCGTTGATCAGCCGGATGTCGCTGGCCTCGAACATCGGCGTCTGGCCGATGCCGGGCGTGCTGAATTCGCCGGTGACCGACCAGAACAGGCCGGCGGTCATGACCACAGTGCTGACTTCGTCTGCGCGCAGCTGCCGACGGGGGCAGATGCGAGTGGGTGGGATCGGGGAGGGCATTGCGAGCTCCATCGGGGTTACCTTCGACGAAGCCGGGATTCAGGGGAGGGCGCGACAGTTCTGCTATGCTCGCCGAGCCGACGAGCACTCAGCTCCCGGACGCGGTTGAGTGCCGCGTAACGGTGATCCTCGAAAACATCTGGCGGTACCGGATGGATGTCCGGCAGGGCGCAAGCCCGTGCACCAGTTGCCGTAGGGGTGAGCCGCTGCGGGTCGCTATCCTAGGCGGCGATCCGCAAGCCAACCCTAAACCAGTTGGCAGCGCTGCCAGCGAAGACAGGGCCACTCGCCATGTTGGAACTGACGGTAAAACTGAAGCTCAGCGGCAAGCAACTCCAAGCTCTAATCGGATTGCTCATGCTGTTCTTCAGCTAGTTGTACCCCGGCCCCTTTGGGGCTGGGCTCTCGCTGGCGGGCCGGTGGTCACGACACCGGCCCGTCGTCACAAGCACGCATCCCTGCGCGCCCTCTCCTGAATCCCGACTTGTCAAAGAACGCTCACCTGGCACGGCTTCGTGCTGCTCGGTGAGTTGATGGAGTTATTACACCAAACGGTGAATAGATCGTCAACACCAAACGGTGAATGAATGGTGAATTGTGACTAATGTCACAATGTTCGCCCACGTCCAAGGAGAAGGCGCTGCCGCACAACGTGCCTAGTGCCGAGAAGGGGGAGTGGCGGAACAAGCGAAGCTACGGTCGGTATCGTCTAAACTGGCTCGACGCAATAGACAGGAGCCGCTATGGATCCCGCAGACGTGATCGCCGCCTTCCAGCAGCTGGCGCTGGACGAGGAACTGGAACTAGATGTGGATGACGCTGTGGCCGGCCTGGCGCAGATCCTGGCCGACGAGCGGATGCCGGAGGAGGTTAGGGTGGCGCTGGAGATGGTGGGTGCTACGCTCTACCGGGTGGGGTTGGAGCGGCGGATGGGGCCGGTGGGTGAGGAGGGGTAGGACTTGACCACCACGGGCAAGTCCTTTCGCTACAAGGGTTGGCGGGGAAGCGGCCACCAAACCACCAGGGCGAGGGCGTGAAAAAGCCCGCTAGGGGCGGGCTGATCAATGGGCGTTCGGACTGGCCTATTTCTTGGCGGGTGTCTGCGGCGCTTGGCCGGGCACGTTGATGATGATGGGTGGCTGCGTCGCCACTTGAGCCGCAGGCGCGGAGGGTGGCTTGCTCGCGTTCCAGATGGTGAACATCAAGCCAAGGATACCGAGAACGAAGGTCCCGAACATGCCAAGCGTTGCTGTATGAGTCCAGCGATTGTTCTCGGCTATGGCCTTGTTGATGTCGGCGCGGATCTCCGCAACGTCTGCCTTGGTGGCGTAGTTTGCGCGCATGACTGCCACGTCCTGCTGGAGGGCGGCCATGGTGTCTTCGAGGGCTTTGACGCGGGGTTCCATAGCCTCAGTATAAGGAGGTTCTCCGCCGCCAGGAGGAACTTCGAACTCGCGGCGGGTAACCATGTCAGTTACCGCCATAGATGAACTTTCGGAAGGTTTCCGGTAGGAAGTGTGCAACGAAGCCACATGTCAGGCATGTCAGCCCAGACACTGGCGTATGGCGCGACTCAGGGGAGCTGTCGGGCGAGAACATGCGCTGCCAGCCTATGGTCAGGCGGAAGTCCTTACCGGATATCGCTGACCAGTTCTCGTGGTGGCACATCGGACACACGAATTTCGTGGCCCTTCTTGCAAGGGCGGCCTCTATATCCGAGGCCGACGGGAAGGCACTCTGCTCTGCCATTTCAACGTTTCCAAGCTAGGGACGGAGCGCTCTACCGGAGCAGCAGCACATCGGCCGTGGCGCCTTTCTGGAGGTCGGTACTAGACCGAATCTCCAGCACCTCAATGTATTCCAGACAAACATCGTCCATGTGACCGCGCACGGCAAAGGTCACTGGCATTTCGCCTTTGCCGGCTTCCATCAATTGATCCAGGGCGTCGCGCAGTTCCGAGATCGTCATGGTTCGTTAAGCTGTTTGGTGCGCCCGCCAAAGCGGGCTTGTCGCGGGGTTATCCCAGCCAGGTGATGTACTCAATTCCGTTCTGCATCTGGCCCAGCAGTTGCACATGGTTTTCCTGGCTATCCGCGAAATCGGCCAGCACCACATCACGACCCTTAGCGCCAGAGTCGATCTGCTGCACATAGAAGTCGAGTCCGGCTTGGTCCGGCGCGCGGTTCAGGATGTTGTCGTACAGCTCCGTCACGAACTCGGTAGTCGTCGGATTGGCCCCATAGAGGCCTCGGAACTCGTCGGAGTTGATGAAGTTGGCTGCGACCTCAACTGTGCTCATGCCGCCATCGAGCTTGCTGATCCAGAAGCCGAGGCCAACCTGGTCGGGTGAGCGGTCGAAAGCTGCCTTGTAGAGGCGAAATGCGTCGCCGGCAGAATCCTCGAAGTCGAAGGCAAGGCGCTTATCGGAAAAAATGATCCGCTCAATGCCATTCACATAGTAGTTTAATGCGGGCGTGTAAATAACGCGTTCACTCCCCTCCCAAGTAACCAGGCAGTCTTTGATTGGCTCGAGAATGACGTAGCTATCACGGCCAGTGCTGCTGGGCGGCCGATGGAATGGATTCGGCTCAGCATATATCAGCACGTTGTAGAAGGTTGGCGTGAAGTCGTTTGTTGTGGAAACTGATAGCGAAAGCGTTGTCTCCTTTGTAAATGTCAGATACCCACTTCCAGATGCCTGAGATGTATCGCCTGTCTGATATTTGTAATCGTAATAGACTCCTCCTGTGGCAGTGTCAAAGATCTTCATTTCCAAGTTGCCAGGCCCGGCGAACTCAAATTCGTAATTTACCCCCGGCTTCACAGTTACCGAGTAAGTGTCGCTGCTCGGAGTCGGACCGGTGTCACGGTAATAGTTGAGGGTGCCGCTGACTACTGCGTCGCGTGTGTACCTGTAGCCATCTGGCGTAATGCGGATCTGGCCGTCTGTAGCTGGGAATACTACGGGCAATTCAGGGTTGAAATAAATCGGCTTGCTTGCTGGCATGTCCCGTTCCTCTCTTGTGGTAGGTCGGGAAACCCTAGCAAAGGCCGGCGCTGGGCGCAGTGATGAATCTCACAAGTCGTTGAATAACGAACTGGTGCAAGGGGGGATAACAAAAAGGCCGCTCTAGGCGGCCACTGAACTCTTGGTCTCAGTTGAAAGGCAAATTCAGCTGATTCCCGTCAAGGCGCGGGTAGCCTCGTTCGAGAGCGACCCTGAAATCTTGCCAGGTATCGGAGATCCGCAGGAGAAGCATCACGCCCTCCAAGTGCCGTTCGAGCGCGGGGTGCCCAACTTCCTCCGTAAGCCATTGGTGATGCTTGGCCTTCCTATACCCTTTCTCGGTCCTGGGATTCTTTCGTTCGAGCTCTTCCAGGATGCCAGGTGCGATGCGTGCGTAAACAATATTCTTGGTGTAGCCTGCGACGATGCCTGGGCGGCGAAGACTATCCCATTTCCATCCGCGCAGTCGGAAAATCTCTCGATAGAAGTTGTCCGGGAATCGCTTGGCCCAGGCAGCCAGTTCCTTTCTGAGGTACTGGTCAAGAATCGCCTGCAGAGCCAGGCGGTCGCGCACCTCTTGGTAACCGGTGGCTTCATCGACGAGCGCAACCACGCCGACCTGAGCCAACGCACGCATCAAGATTTCAGCTCTTTGCGCAACTGCGAGTTGCGGTCTCATCCGTAGCGCTCCGGCTTCCCTAGCCTTGAGCCATACATCGCAAATCTTGGGTAGCGCTGTTGCTTCAACACCGTGAGCCACCCCACCGCCAGCTCCGCGATAAAGGATTGGATCCGTTACCAGCAGCAGCAAGTCATTGGAAATAAAGGGATTTATCGCCTTTGATGATAGAAAAAAGGGTAGTTTCCCACCGCCGTCGGAATCACTTTCCTGTCGACTCCAATCAGATCCACCGTATGACCTGCCCAGGGCTTTACCGACGCCTCGCTGGGAAAGGACTCGCCGGCCGTCCGGTAGTACGGCACATGGAATTCGAAGGTTACCTATCGCCAATTCCCCGATGTGGGTTGCCTTCGGCACAGCCCCCCATCGGGCTGCCGCTCCCTTCTGGGCAATCGTCTTCCTTTCTTCCGGCGACAACGCTTCCGCCCTGGCTTTCGCTCCCTTCGCACGACCCGTAGGTTCACCCATGATTGTCATCTTGAGGTTGGATGCTGGCATCGTATCCGTCATTTAGTGGATTTGCAAGCATACTAAGGTAGAGTGCTAGGATGCTTGCAAACACGATGGCAAGAACGAGTTGCAGCCCTCGGAGGGGCGGGGCTAGCCCGCTGTGACGTATCGATGCACCGCGAAGATGCAGTGACCAATCTCACAAGCCGCAGGATATGGTCACGCGGACCGTTGACTACCGTGGCCCATCTGCCTCGCGGAGCTACCCACGGTTGTGTCAGTTACGGCTCTTGCAAGTGCGCGCACGGTGTGGTACGGGCCGACCATGAGTTGCTGGTGCGAGCTGCTCGCCGCGATAACAGAAGCCTGCGCGCAGCGGGCTTAGCTATTGCTGGTTAGTAGTGTTATTGCATATCGAAGAGCGCAGGCTGCTTCGCGATAGCCTCAAGGAGGAGAGCCTCGACCTCCTTGCGCACCTCAGAAACTTCCACTGGCGTCCCGCTGCAATCAGCTCGCATATTGTCATTAGCGATAAAGTCGGCGGAAGATACTCCGCCAAAGACATTTACGATTCGCGAGTTCGCGCAGGTGGAGTATGACCGATTGAGTGTGCCGCGTACGAGCTCGGCCTTGGAAGGACCCGCCTTTATCTCATACGCGTACTCGAGAGTGATGCCGCCAGTCCTCTTATCGTAAAGATAGGATGCGTTCCTTGGCATCAACAGTGCTGCCGCAACGAAGTTGACGTTATGTTGCGCTACCGTCACCGTCTCCGTCCGTTCGGGCTGTACGCGTTCCTCGTGACGGAGCTTTTTAACTACCACTGGGATTGCGCCTGGGGAACTGTCTACAAACTGCGCCAGCGGCAGTTTTTTTCCCAGAGCTTCTGATAGATCGGTTTGGAGCAGCGGGTCCTCCGGGGAAATTTGGAGGTGAATCTTGCCTCGCCGCTTCGCAAGTGACTTCTCGGCTTCAGGTCCGAAATTCCGAGCTACCGAACCGGTGCTCGCTTGAGATGGAGTCAATCTTAGGGTCGGCAACGTGGCTGTGAAGTCGTTGTGGATTTTCCCGTGGGGAGATTCTTCGCTAGCGATGTCTGCCATTGCCTCGACATCAGCGACGTAGAAGGTCGGGGGGAATGGCTTGGTGGATTGCGCTTCGACGACTCGCTTCTTGATAGTAAAGTAGCGCTCTGCGTTTAGGCCTTGACGTTGTTCACCGTAAAGCGCCCCGATTAAGGTGGTCGAGTAAACGTACTTCCCCGCCACTATCTCTGGCCGCACTCTATTTGCGAGACTGCTTCGGAGTGTCTCGGCCTCCTCAGTCGTTACAAGGCCACGCACTTCGATGGCCGAGATTGTTTTGAACGTTTGTTCAATGCCCGGCTCACTGAACTCAGTAGTTTTGGCCATGTATTCGGAGCCCTGAGTATAGAAGGCCTTTTTCCCTTCTTGCGTGGCGACTTTGGTCCATAGATCACCGGTGCGCTCGGGCATCGACCTATCCAAGTCAACTAGTGCTCGAGCCGCTTCAAAATATTCTCCCTGTTTAACCTTGTCCTGAACCGCAAGTTCGGCTCTGTCCTGCCAAGTCTGGCGTGGGATTATTGCGCATGCGGACAGGAGGCCTGCAACTGCAATAGATGTGGCTTTCAACATACGGTCCATACGAATTCTTGTAGTTGGCTTGCAAGGAACGCTAGGCAAATAGCTTTGCCATGACGTCTGAGGGGGGTTATTTGATGCGCCGATAGGCTGAGGGAAATAACGCACAAGCGAGATTACGCATCGGAATCGAGCTAGAGGAAAATCGGGGGGAGGGCTGTCAACCTAGTTCATTTTCGCGGCAAATCTTGTGACGGGCATCACTATCCGCGAAAGAACGGACGCCAGTCATCAAGCTGCGTTACTTTTTGCGTGCGCTGGCTTTGGAGGCGGCTCATCGTCTGCAGCAACGTTTTCCAGCGCCCCCAAAGCATAGATTTCAATCCTCTCCCTGGTCCGCTTCGGTGCTTTTTTCCACTGCTCGCGGGTGATCGACACGAACGGCCAATCACCGTTGCTGGCGGTAGCTGGTTCTTTGGCAGGAAGGTCAGTCGAGCGCAGGTCCGATGCGGCTTCGGAATCAAGCCATCCCGTTGGGCGGTCACTATCCCACGCGACTTCCATTGCCCGCGCGATCTTTTCGCCAAATGACTTCCTGCCAGCCAGCATATCGCTGATCTGGCTGGCGGGCTTGCCTAGCCGCCTCGAGACAGGGGCAAGCCCGTGCTGGTCGACCAGGCGGGCCAAGTTTCGGCGCCTTGTTTCAGGAAGTTTACTCATGAGGCATTAGAGCATTTTGCAACCAAACGGTGAATTCACCGTATGGTGTCAATATTCACCGTTTGGTGTATGATTCAGGGAATGGAAAAGCTCAAAACATTCCTCATGACCATCCCCAAGGAGGAACGCGCCCCCTTCGCGGAGCGCTGTGGGACAACTTGGCCGTTCTTAAGGAACGTCATGTACGGCCAGCGCACCCCTGGTGAAAAGCTATGCGTGGCGCTGGAGCGTGAATCCGGTAAGGCGGTCACTCGCAGAGATCTGCGCAACGATTGGTTTGAGATCTGGCCGGAGCTGGCCGCCTAGCCGGAGCCAGCGATGCTGAAGCGCGTTTGCTCATTGCTTCGGCAGGCACTGGCGATCCCGCCTCTTGCCCAAATCGGGTGTGGAGATTCGGCGGCGAGGGGAGCACGTGCCTTAGTCCTTCGGCGGCAGGTCGATGTACTGACCGAGCAGCGCTCGGACCTCCGCGATCTTCTTTCGCATCATGGTCTTCCACGGATCTTCGTAGATGACCTGGCCGCCGCAGAGAGGACACGGCGAGCCTTCCTTGGCCTCGCTGGACTGGAGGCAGGTGTAGCAGTGCCAGGCGCGACGATCGTCTGGTGGTTTCTTGGCTGAGGGCATGGCGGTAGCGGTCCATGGCTTGTGCTGGGCAGTTTAGCGGCATCGCTTCGATGCCTTTCTTTTTACGGGAGAACCAAGTGTCAACTCCAGTGTCAAGTGTTGCCACTCAAACAGAGTTGCCGCTGATGTGCTTGATGGAGAAGCCGCGCGCCATTGAGCAAGGTGTCATCTCGTCCATCTCCGACGAGTCCAGCCTGATCCGCAAGGCAATCGAACTGAGTCGATTCAAGTTCATGGAGAAGACCTATGCGGGCTACCTGGGGCTGTCGCCGTCTCAGTTCTCCAAGATCAAGCACGGCCGTGACGGCGCCGGGAAGGTCTGGCATCTGCCCATCACCGCCATTGCGCGCTTCGAATGCCTGGTCGGCCATACGCTGCTGACGCAGTGGATCACCTACCAGCGAGACCTGATGTTCAGCGACGACCTGCGCGAGCTGCATGATGCGGAGCAGAAGGCCGCGGCGCTGCGGGCCAAGCTCCTCGGGAGGGCGGCATGAATGCGCGCAACCTTCAAAAGGCGCAGCGCGCCTGGATCAACGAGCTGCTGCACAGGATGACCATGGCCAATACCCAAGCCGTGCGTGTCCAGCTGTGCGCGGAACTCAAGCGGGAAATTGCCGAGCTGCTGGAAGGGCAAGTAGGGAGCAAGCAGTAATGGCTAAGGATGTCACGAAGCCACCGCAGAAGAACCGGTACCGAAAGATCGAGGTGCGCATGTGGGGGGACGAGAAGTTCCGCAACCTGTCCCCGTTGCAGCCTAGCGGTCAGGGCCTATGGGTCTTTCTGTTGACCGGCCCGCACACCGGGCCCATCCCCGGCCTGTTCCGAGCCGGGCGCGCGGCGATGGCGGAAGAACTGGACTGGGACGTGGAAGCCTTCGAGGAAGCCTTCGGGGAAGTCTTCCAGCAAGGTATGGCGAAAGCCGACTGGAAGGCTAAGGTGGTGTGGATTCCGAACGCGATCCACTGCAATCGGCCCGAGTCTCCGAACGTGGTGCTGTCCTGGGGTGGAGAGTGGGACTTGATCCCAGAGTGCGACCTTAAGCGGGAAGCCTACGAAGCCCTGAAAGCCAGCATCTACGCGCTCGGAGAGGGTTTCGCAAAGGCATTCGACAAGGCTTTCGGTAAGCCTTCCGAAAAGCCTTCCACAAAGCCTACTGGCAAGACATGCCCTAATCAGGAACAGGAGCAGGAGCAGGAGCAGGAGCAGGATAAAAGAAGTAACCCTGACGGGTTACTCGTCGACAGCGACCCCGCTGACGACTTCGTCCTCGGCGAAGGCGGGGGAAAGGCAACTCGCCCTGACTGCCCGCATCAGGAAATCATCGCCCTGTACCACGAGATTCTGCCGATGTGCCCGTCCATCCGCGAGTGGAAAGGCGCGCGTCAGGCGAACCTGCGCACTCGTTGGAACGAGGATCCCAAGCGGCAGAACCTCGACTACTGGCGGACCTTCTTCACCTACGTTGCAGAGTCCAAGTTCCTCACGGGTCGAGCGAAGACGCAGGAAGGCCGCAAGCCATTCCTTGCCAGCCTGGACTGGATCGTGAAGGCCGAGAACTTCACCAAGATCCGTGAGGAGCGCTACCACAACGAGGAATCCGCGCCATGAGCCTATTCCTCGCTCGGTGGGCGCAACAGCTTGTCCTGGATGCCGGCTCGGCTGTCGCGTATGTCCTGAACGCGACGGGCAACATCGCGAGCTTCAATCTCGTCGGTGAAGAGGCCAAGCACCGTGCTGCTCGGCAGCGGCTTCATTGCCTGAAAGGCTTTCACGTTTTCGCGAACCAGATCCTTCACTTCGATGACGGTCACTGCGAATCGCGACGGCGCTTCGTAGTTCTCAGCCAGAACGGCCCACAATTTTTTGGAGATTCCTGACATGTTCGACGGACGTGTTGTTTGGTTGCATGACGACGATTTTAAGCCCGAGCTGATTCACGACGAATCAACGCCGGTCCAGTACCGTCTGAAGCCCGAGGCTTTTGACGCGTCGTTGACTGCCCACTTCCTGGTGTGGGGCGATCGGATCGTCAAGAACCGGCATGGAAAGACTGGCGAAATCACCGCCGAGTACAGCGGGGCGCCGGTATGAACGCCCCCGACGATTTCCCGCAGCCCCGCGCGCTGTTCAGCATCGAGGCAGAGCAGGCGGTGCTGGGTGGTCTGATGCTCGACAACGGCGCAATCGACCGCATCAACGGCTTGGAGCCGGCGCACTTCTACCGCGACGACCACCGGGAGGTGTTTGGCGCAATCTACCGCCTGGTGTTGGCCAACCGTCCTGCCGACGTCGTGACCGTGTTCGAGGCGTTGCAATCGCAGGGCAAATCCGAGCGCTGCGGCGGACTGGGTTACCTGACCGACCTAGCGCAGCGCACACCCAGCGCGGCGAACATTGCCCGCTACGCCGAAATCGTCCGGGACCGCGCGCTGCTGCGCGAGACTGCTGTGGCCGCACGCAAAGTGCTTGAGCTCGTCGAGTCGCCGGGCCCGACGAAAGGGGCAGAAGCCGTCGATCGCGCGCAAGGGCTATTCGCGGACCTTGCGCAGGTCGGCGTGCGCCGTGGGCCGAAGATGATCGGCGAGCTGATGGAGTCGGTCATCACGCAGGTCGACGAGCGGTACCACAGCGGGATCGAACCCGGCATATCAACCGGCATCGAATCCATCGACCGCGCGCTGAACGGCGGTCTGCATGCCGGCAACCTGGTTATCGTCGCCGGGCGTCCCTCAATGGGGAAGACTGCGCTAACCACTGACATCGGCCTGAACATAGCGGACGCCGGCCTAAGCGTCCTGTTGGACTCCATGGAGATGTCCGACGCCGAGATCGTTGCGCGCGCATTGGCCAACCGCGGTCGCATCAACCTGTCGGCACTTCTGCGCGGGCGCCTGGAGGACAGCGACTGGCCCCGCCTGACCTGGGCGGTGCAAAACATGGGCGACATGCGTTTTGCCATCGATGACACGCCCGCGATGTCGCTGCTCGAGGTGAAGACCAAGGCTAAAGCCCACAAGCGCAAGCATGGGCTGGACCTGCTGATCGTCGATTACCTGGGCCTCATGTCCGGCGGCGAAGAAAAGATGCGCACCCAGCAGATCGGCGCCTATTCGCGCGGCCTGAAGGCGCTGGCCAAGGAACTGGACATTCCTGTGGTTGCGCTGTCGCAGCTCAGCCGAAAGAACGAGGAACGCCCAGACAAGCGGCCCATGCTGTCGGACCTGCGCGACTCCGGGGACATCGAGCAAGACGCCGACGTGGTGCTTTTCGTGCACCGGCCAGAGATGTACGACCCGAACAACGAGGCGCTGAAGGGTTACGCCGAGGTGCTGATTCGCAAAAACCGGAATGGAGCGCTCTGCGACGTGCCGTTGCTCTACAAGGGGCCAGTGACCAAGTTCGAGGATTGGACGGGCCCGCTGCCGATGGTTTCTGCCGGCGCGGCGGCGCGCAAGCGCGGCATCGCCGCGGATCTGTGAGGACAGCATGAGCGACTTCTTCGAAACCGCGACCGCCACGGAAGCGCCTGATTCGCAAGGGAATGTCCCCGCAGCGTTGGGTACGCCGGCCTGCAACCTGAACATCCTGGCCATCGACATCGGCACCACCACCGGCTGGGCGCTGGGCATGCACGACGGCGCGCTGCACAGCGGTAGCGAGTCCTTCGCGCCCCGCCGCAACGACGGGCCCGGCCAGCGCTGGCTGAAGTTCTCTGCGTGGCTCGGCGAGCGCGCGCGGCAGGCCGGCGAGATCCACGCCGTCTACTACGAGCTGGTGCTGCGCCACACCGCGGTGCAGGCCGCGCACGTGTACGGCGGATTCGAGGCGCACCTGCAGGCTTGGGCCGACCGCAACCGGATCCGCCTGGTCGGTGTCCCGGTGCCAGTAATAAAAAAGGCGGCGACGGGGAAGGGCAACGCCGACAAGGACGCCATGATCGCCGCCATGCGCGCGCGCGGCTATCGAGTGGTCGACGACAACCACGCCGACGCGCTGGCTCTGCTCGAGCACGCCCGCAAGCAGGAGGCCTGACCATGCCGCGTTGGACTCCCAAAGAGGAACAGAAGCTGCGCGAACTGGTGGCCACTGGCCAGTCGTATCGCGTGATCGGGGCTCATCTGGGTCGCGCCGGTGACACGGTGTTTGCCAAGGCCAAGGCGATGGGGCTCGGCCCGAAGCCGCTTACCGGCGAACGCTCGCCCACCTGGATCGCCATCCTGCGGATCTGTGCCGACGGGATTCCGCGCACGGTGCATGAGTTAGCCATGGCCACCGGCGCAGCGCGGCACACCGTCGAATGCTTGTTCTGGGAGCGGAAGAAGTCGAAGCAGGCGCACGTGGCGCGCTGGCTGGCCGGCCACGGGGCGCCGGTGCCGTACTGGCTGCCGGTACCGGGGCGGAGCGCACGTCGGCCATCGACGCTGACACCGGCTGAGGTGTCGAAGCGCTTCCGCGACCGGCTCCGCGAGAACGACCCAATTGCATACCGCGCCTACCTGGCACGGGCTACAACGCGCGCCGCGCTGAAGGCTGGGAAGGTGAAGCCGCAGCACGCCGTAGTGCGCGCGCTTTTTGGAATGGGAGGAACCAGAACATGAGCAACTGGAACGGATAATGCTGCTACTGCGGTGCGATCGGCCACCGGCCCGAGAACTGCCGCTGGAATCGCGGCGTGCGATTGGCGAGGCCGCTATGAGCAACGGTCACGGAACCTGCTTGAAGTGCCGGGGCGATGTTCAGGTGTTCGGCTCGCGCTGGTGCCAAGAATGTTGGTACCCCGGAATCGACGACGGCTACCAGCGGTACCGCGATCTGATCGAGGAAGGGCACTCGCGCTACCAGGCGAAGGTCATGTCTGGCTGGGGCGATCCGGACGAAGCGAGGGACGACTGACCATGGCAGCGCTATACCGCGAGTTCACCCTCAAGTCGCCCGGCATCTGGCCGACGGTGCTCGCGTTCATCAAGGCCAATGCCGCAGCGTGCGCCGACAAGGGTAGCCCGCTGCGCATCATCGTGACGGCCGAGGAACGGCGGCGCACGACCGAGCAGAACGCCTTCTACTTCGGCCCGGTGCTGCGCGACATCGAGGAGCAGGCCTGGATCGACGGGCAACAGTTCAAACGCGCCACCTGGCACGAGTACTTCGCAGACATGTTCGCGCCGAAGGTTGAGATTGCGCTGCCCGATGGCCGGTTGTTCACGCGGCGGAAGTCGACGTCGGAGTTCAGTGTCGGCGAATTCAGCGAATACGTGGCCAAAGTGCAGGCGCACGCGGCCAACGAGTTTGGAGTCGCGTTTGACGGCGTGCAGTGACCTGTCAAATGACCATCAAATAGGGGAACCATTCGATGCAATACAACCGCTTGACCGACAACGATCGCCGCTTCGGCCCCTTTGACCTTGGCCAGCGCCACACGGACTGGCGCCCGATCAGCCTGGTCTTGCAGTCGGGGAGCGGGGAGCACCTGGGCTGCGCTCTCATTGCGCGTGCCTTTGGCTGGACGCTTCGCCTTCGCCTGCCGCAGATCATCAAGCCGTTCGAGATTCGGCACAAGGCCGAGACGTGGGACGCGGCCACCATCGAGCGGATGGGTCGTGACTGGTGGGCCGAGGTGTTCCCGTGCGAATACGGCTTCAGCGTCGACGATGGCTTCCTGCAGGTGTACCTCGGTCCGCAGACGCACGACAGCCTCACGACCAAGAGCTGGTGCAAGCACCTGCCCTGGACGCAATGGCGCTTCATCCGGTTCAGCCTCTTCGGACTGGACGGCGAGCATCTGCGTACGTGGCTCGAGCCCAAGCGCCGCAAGCTCGATGGCAGCGGCTACGACCGATTCACCCAGCAGCGCGAGTTCGAAAAGACGATGCCCAAGGCGGTGTTCGAGATCGAGGACTACGACGGCAAGCGCATCCAGGCCACCACGCACATCGAGGAGAGCGAATGGCGATTCGGCGAAGGCTGGTTCAAGTGGCTGTCGCTGTTCTGCCGCCCGAAAGTCCGCCGCTCGCTGTCCATCGACTTCGACAGCGAGGTCGGCCCGGAGAAGGGCTCGTGGAAGGGCGGACTGATGGGCACCGGCATCGACATGCTGCCCGGCGAGCTGCACGAGGAAGCCTTCCGCCGCTACTGCGAGGACGAGCTCAACAGCAAGTATCGGAAGTACCGCATCACTTTCGTTCGACGCGTGGATGCGTCAGCGCCAAACGAAGGGGGAAAGGTAAATGGCTGAGAACTCAACCATCGAATGGACCGATCACACGTTCAATCCATTTATCGGGTGCACGAAGGTCGGTCCCGGCTGCGACAATTGCTACGCAGAGCACCTGATGGACAAGCGAATGCATAAGGTCGTCTGGGGCCCGCACGGCGAGCGCGTCCGCACCAGCGCTGCCAACTGGCGCAAGCCGTTGGCTTGGAATGCCCGGCACGAATCCTTCTTCGCGGAGCATGGTCGCCGGCAGCGCGTCTTCTGCGCCTCGCTGGCTGACGTGTTTGACAACGCCGTCAGCGTCCAATGGCGCTATGACTTGCTGCGCTTGATTATGGACACGCCCAATCTAGACTGGCTTCTGCTGACGAAGCGGATCGGCAATGCAGAGCCAATGCTCGAACAGTCCATGCGCGCGCTCACGCACGGGCGCGAAGGATGGCGCGATAACTACCTGCCCAACGTCTGGCTGGGCGCCACCATCGTCAACCAGGCCGAGGCTGACCGCGACATCCCGAAGCTAGTGGAGATCCCGGCGCGCGTGCGCTTCCTCTCCATGGAGCCGCTGCTTGGTCCCGTCGATATTGCGAAATGGCTAGAGCCTTGGACGTGCTCGGACTGCGCGTACCACGGCAGCGAGAACGATAGCGGCGCCTGTATGTGCGCCGATTGCGGCATCGAGGCGCAGTACGACGAGTCGATCGGTAGTGCCCGGTGCGCGCAGTGCAGCAAGGACGATGGTACATCCGACGATGTTGGCGACACCTGCCCTAAGTGCGCAAGCGTCAGAGGATGGGGTCGCGACTACGGCTTCAAGTTTGACAGCGAGAAAAAGCTATTGGACTGGATCATCGTGGGTGGGGAAAGTGGCCTCGGAGCGCGGCCGATGCATCCCGACTGGGCCCGGAGCCTGCGCGACCAGTGCGCAGCGGCCGGCGTGCCGCTCCTGTTTAAGCAGTGGGGTGAGTATCTGCCGTGGACGCATTTCAATGTTGCCAAGATCGATGACCCGCCCGAGCAAACGCGATTCGGCACCATGGAGTGGCAAGACGACCATTGGGAGCACGTCGGCTATCCGACCTGGGCGGATTCCGCGGACGGCGTGATCGACGACTTGCAGTGCATGGGGCGCGTCGGCAAGAAGGCCGCCGGCCGCCTGCTGGACGGCGTGCAGCACGATGGATTCCCGGTATGAGCGCCGCCGGATCGAAGCACCTGAAGCGGCTGACGCCCATGGTGCCGGGCGAAATGCAACCGGTGTTGTGGCCTGACGGCAAGGTCCGGGAAGGGTTCTATAGCGGCGAGGCGACTCACGGCCGTGGCTTTCCGCAGTGGGCGCTGCAGCTATTCGGCGGCAATAAGGCGCATTGGTTTCTGGAGATGAATAGTACGCCAGACAAGCGTTCGCTTTGCGGGCGCGTGTGGTCGTCTCCGGCCCAGCTTCACCTGCCGGGCAACTACCCGCGCTGCAAGGCCTGTGAGAAGGCGCGGGAGGCGCAGCAGCGCGCGGGGGTGATGCCATGAAGTGGACGCATGACGCTCTGCAGGAGGATCTGGCCCAGTACCTGCGCGAGAAGACCCAGCGCATGGTCTGGACCAACATGCAGCTGGGGCCTGTTGGCTCCCCGCGGCCCGATGCCTACAGTCTGGCCTTCAGCTTCAGCCGATTCACGCCGCTGGCCTACGAGGTCAAGATCTCCACATCGGACTTCCGCCGCGACGTGACGGCGGGAAAGTGGCAGAGCTACCTTCGCTACGCCTCGGCTGTCACCTTCGCAGTGCCGACCGGTCTGATCGGCAAGGATGACATTCCCAGCGGGTGCGGGCTGATGGTCCGCAACGACACCGGATGGCGCACCGTAAAGGCGCCGACACTACGCGCCGTCGATAACCTGCCGCTGGACGCGTGGCTGAAGCTGCTGATGGACGGCGTGAGCCGGCTGGTGGAGCTGAGCCTGCCGACGCGCCGCGACGAGTACCGCCTGATTGCCGAACTCGAAGTGCGGCTCGGAAAAGAGGTCTCCGAGCTGTTGCATGACCGTCGGTCCGCCCGGTACCGCTATGAGCAGGCCACAGCGGCACTGGAAGAGGGCGCCAAGGCCGCCGACACCAAGTACCGCGAGTTGATGGAGCGGGCCCGGAAGGACGCCGACCGCGACGCTGCAACCATCGATTCGGCCAGACGCGAGCTTGCCGAGGCGTTGGGACTGGAGCCGGACGCCCGGACTTTCGAGATCGCCGGTGCCGCGCGCTCGGCTGCGCTTCGCCTGGAACAGGACGCAGAGGTCCAGCGCCTGCGGCGGCTGCTGAAGCAGGTGAGCCAGTCGCTGGACGAAGTCGACAAGCCACTGCCGGCTATCGCGAGGGCTGCGTGAGCAACGTCATCCAGATCGAAGAAATGCGGCTGACCCAGCGCAGCCGCTCCTATGTGGGGCGGAGCGGCGAATGTCAGCACATGAACCTCACAATGGACGAGGACGGCGACATCGTGAAGTGCGATGACTGCGGCATTCAGGTGTCCGCCTTCTGGGCGCTGAAGCTGTTGTCGGAGAACTACGGGCGCGCCATGGCGAAGCTGCAGAGTCGAGAGCGCCGGCAGGCAGACGTGGAGGGCAAGACCATCCATCTCCGAGCCGCCCAGGAAGTCGAGCGAGCATGGCGCAGCCGCACCATGGTGCCGACCTGCCCGCACTGCGGCGAGGGCATCGCGCCGACGGACGGATTCGGGAGGTCAGCGGTCAACAAGCAGATTGACGAGCGTCGCCGTCAGCAGCGCCGGGAGGGCGAATCTTGACCCTTCCAAGCTGGAAATTCCGTGACCCCGCCGAGGTCTACGAACGGACTGAGTCGATGGGGTGCAAGGGCTGCGTTCATGTCGACATGGTTTTTGGCAAGAGCATTTGCAAGAAGGGGAAATACTATGGCAGACGGTGCAAACACTATGCCGAAGAGACTGTCGGAAACCAATGTGGGGGACGTGTTCGGGCGTCTGACGGTTCTTGACCTTAACGTGGAGCGGGACTCGCAGGGGCGCCGCAGGTTCTTATGTAACTGCGCCTGCGGCTTTAGAGGTCAGTTTGACGCGTACAACGTGCGCTCTGGCATGACCAAGTCATGTGGTTGCTTGCGCGACGAACTGAGCAAGGTTCGGCGAAACCGTGTTCGACACGGGATGCACCTCACGCGGGTTTATCGGATTTGGGGCGGCATGAAGAGTCGATGTCAGAACGCGAACCATCATGCCTATGCAGACTATGGCGGTCGCGGAATCAAGGTCTGTGAGCGGTGGATGGTGTTTGAGAGTTTCCTGGCAGACATGGGCGAACCGCCGCCAAAACGAACGATTGAGCGCATTGATAACAATGGCAACTACGAGCCCGGGAATTGTCGATGGGCGACTGTCGCGGAACAGAACAAGAACAGAAGGGACACATCCCGCGTGGTTCTCGCTGGGATGCTTCGGCCGCTTTGGGATGTGGCCGTTGAATGCGGACACTCCGTCGGGCTACTCAAGAGCAGACTCAAGCGCGGGTGGTCAATCGAAAAGGCGGTGCGGACCCCGAAATTGCAGAAATGGGAAAGGGCGTGACCAGAAGCTGCTGCCGGGCGGCAAGCGAAGGAATCACGGCAAGCGTTGCCAAAGCTACAACAACGGGGAAAAAGCCAATGAAGGTATCTGAACTGCAGGAAGGCTTGCTTGACTACTGGGTGGCCAAGGCACTCGGCGATCGAGAGATCAGCATGCGGGATGGTAAATGCGAGTCGAGGTTCCACCCCGATTTTGATTTCCACTTGTTCTCGCCCACCGTTGCCTGGCATGAGGCCGGCCCGATCATCCAGGCTAACAACATCCAAATCGGTCCGCCGACCGGGGCTGTGCATCGTTACGGTGGACCGAATGCAGGTTGGGGGCCTTCTGGATTCTGGTCTGCCTGCACCTGGCACGCTGGAGTCGACGGCAAGCGAGCGTTCGGGCACGACAAAGACAGCCCGCTTGTGGCAGCAATGCGCTGCTACGTGATGCTGAAGTTCGGCCGCGAAGTACCGGAGGTGACCCAATGACTCAGGCGATTTTCAGGAACACCGCGCAGGCGCTGCACGTGTCGTATTTGGTGCTCAGCATGCCGCCGCGGCAAGGGGCACCGTTCCGCAACATGCTGGTTCGCATGCTGGAGGATCTGGATGACCTGACCCACCAGCAGCAGGTGTGGCTGGATCAGCTGCGCGGCACTGCCGGTAGCGGCACCGTCAACTTCGGCGGCCTGTCCCCGGACGAGATCCGGGCCCAGTGCAGCATGATCACGGCGGCGGTGCGCGACCGGCTGCCGGAGCCCGAACGCAATGTCATTTGGGCGCGCTATGCCTACCAGGCCGAGCGAGCTTCCGGTGTACGTGGCTTGGCCGGCTACTACCAGAGCTTGATTGGCGTGGGCAACGACATGGCCATGTTGGCGCTGGTCTGGCGCCGGTACGCCGGGAAGGAGAGGGCAGATCAGGATTTCTCGTTCCGGCAGATCGCGGCCGAGTGCGGCGGGAGCAAGAGCACCTACGAGCGGGCGAACAAGGTGCTGACCGCCCATCTGCGCGCTCTGGAGGAGCGGGCCGACGAGACGCTGACCGCCAATTTCCGTGCCCACGGCGTGATCGAGGACGAATCCTTACAAGCAGCTTGAGTTTCTGGGACAGTTGGCATAGTATTTGCCCAGACTCGCAGCAGTTGTCCCCGAAGCCCGCCTAGTGCGGGCTTTTTGCGTTTTGGAGCTGCCAGCGGGGCGAAAGACGCGGCGCCGCGGTGGGTGCGCTAACACCCAACCGCGGCCCGCACCAGCAGCGTAAACCTGCAAGTTTGGCCAGGGCCGCGCCACCTGTCGACAGGCGAGGGCATCCTAGCACAGCGCAGGAATCTAACCCCCATGCAGGAGATCCGTTGCGGTAACTGCCACCGCAAATTGGCGATGGGCGCGTACACGCACCTGTCCATCAAGTGTCCGCGCTGTCGGACGATGAACGACCTGAGGGCCGCGAGCTCCGCACCAGAGAGCCAGCGAGCTCCGCTAGACGGAGATCGCGGCCATGACGGCACCGAGCACGCTGAACACCCTTCATCGCGAGAACGCTGTGGAGATCCTTCGGACGCTACCTGAGCTGTCGGTGGATCTGTTCTTTACCGATCCGCCATATTCGTCGGGTGGCCTACATTCCGGTGCCCGGGCGCAGGCCCCTGGCCAGAAGTATGTCGGCGGCGACGTCAAGACGAAGTACGTCGAGTTCGGCCATGACAACAAGGACCAACGGTCCTGGACCTTCTGGTGCATGACCTGGTTGTCGGAAGCATTCCGCGTGGCTAAGGACGGCGGCAACCTGGTCTGCTTTTCGGACTGGCGCCAGCTTCCGAGTTTGACGGATGCGGTCCAGGGCGCGGGATTCATCTGGCGCGGCGTGGCGGTTTGGGATAAGACCCCGGGCCGTGCGCGGCCACGTATGGGTGGCTTCTCCCAGCAAGCCGAGTTCATGGTGTGGGCAACGAAGGGCGCCGTGAAGACCGATATCGGAGTTTGCTTGCCCGGGGTGTTCTCGGAGCGGCTGCCGCACCCCAAGCGGCACATGACCGAGAAACCTTCCGGTTTGGCGCGCGACATCGTCCGCCTGACGCCAGCCGGTGGCGTGGTGTGCGACCCCTTCGCAGGGTCCGGCACGTTCTTACTTGCGGCGCAGGAGGCTGGACTTCACTGGATCGGCTGCGAGATCGAGCCGGCATACCACGAACTGGCGAGTCAGCGCCTTGGCGGCGCGACGTAGCCAGATGACCTACGCGCAATCCCTCTTTGCGGACCGCCGAATCATCCCGGATCCTCACTGGGGCGCCCAGGCGGAAATATGGGCGCGCACTTCTTCCGTGGCGCAGTCCCGCGATGAGGTAGGCAGCGAACCGTGGCGCGCAGCGCTGGCCGTTTGGCCGGCGTAAAAGGATGCGCGACGAGCGCCGGAGCGGTTGGCCGGTGCGGTGCCGGTGGAAGCCCGGCTCCCTCACGCATGGCGGCCGGTGGGGTAAATCCCGCGCTCCGGAGTATCGCGGACGGAGGCAGGTTCCAGGCGCAGCCGGTCGTCATCCCCGAGGGAAGACTCGGTCCCGCCCGGCGGGAATCCCGATGCGAGGCCTCAGACGTCGAGCTGCGCCACGCTGATCCCCAGTGCGGCTGCTATCTTCTCCAGCGAGGACTTGCGCAGCTTCGTGCTGCTCTCTTGCTGGGCATAGGCGGATTGGCTGATACCTAGTCTCTCTGCCACTTCCGTCTGCGTGAGACGGAGGTGTTCTCGCCATGCTCGAGCCGGCGTGTAGTCGTGATCGATCATCAGGCCCACGACCTCATTAGGGATGGTCGGCTCCGCCTTCTTTTCCATGGCCAAGTAATCGGCGTAGGGAATGACCACAAAGGCCGGCTTCCCATCCGGCCCGTTGATCAGTTGAATGTCAGTACGTGCGTTCATTGCGCTTCTCCACTTGCGTGATGGTCACGATCAGCGGGTTTCCAGTCTGGTCGATCTCGAAGATCACCCGGTAGTCGCCAACGCGGAGCCTGTAGTCGTCGCGGCTCTTCAGGCTTTTGATGTTGCCGGGGCAGTTCGGCCAGTGCGCCAGTTGCTGGGCTTCTGCATAGATCGCTTGGCGCTTAGCCTTATCAGCGATCTTTCGCAGTTGGCGGGTTGCTTTCATGGACCAGGTGATCGTGTTCATGTGTTGAATTATAAGATAAGTATAAGTTTTGTCAACACAAATAAGTTATTGGAGGTTGGCCGATCCGGCTGTCTCCTCGGGCATCCCGCCCGATTCCGCCCCGCCCGGGTAGGCCGGCGCGGGGTTTTTTCATTCTGAGGTCAGACATGTTCCTGCCAGTGATTTGCTTCCTGTTGTGGGGCGTCTGGGTTCGAGCGTGCTGGCCGAAAAACCACGGCTGATGCCATAGGAAACGCGGATGAAACGCCAGTACCAGGACCAGGTGAACGCGGACCAGATCACGACAGGCACGCTAGACGGCTTGCGTCTGACGGCTGACGTCATTGCAGTCGGCACGCTTGGCGAGTTCCAGCTCAGTGTCGGCCGCTTGTCTGCTGCTGTGTCGCCTATGACCACCGTCGAAGAGTGGGCTGAGCTGACGCAAAGCCCGGGCATCTCTCACTGCTGACCGACCACGGCATCCCTCCCGGACAAGCCGGCCTTACTGCGGCGGATCACCTCGTAGACGGTCTGGCCGCGCTCGTTCTTGCCGACCCGGCGCCAGCTCGATTCGGGCGGCTGAACTCCGCGCTCGATCGCCTTGCGAAACTCGATGCCGATCTGCTGGCGCACGGACAGGTCGATGGTTAGCCAAGTGTCTGGCCGAAGCTCCGAGAGGATCTGGGCGACCGTGCAGAGCGTGCCGTGTGGCATCCGGGTCGGCGTGCTGGCCAACTGGACAGCGGTGGTTTGGGGGTTGGGTGTGGACATGACGGTCTCCTGTGTTTGGTGACTGGAAATACCGTGAATTCGCAGAATCAACCAAGAAATTCGATGATTCTTTGTGCGGGACCGCACATTTCAATCCGCAGAGTCGATGCCTGAGGCGTCATTCCCTGAGGGACCGCGCCAATGGCACGACCATCCAAGTACCAGCCGGAGTTTGCCGAGCAGGTCCGAAAGCTCACCCTGTTGGGTGCCACAAACCAAGAGCTGGCCGATTTCTTTGGCGTCAGCACCGCCACTCTGCGCAAGTGGGGGGCGGACTTCCCGGAGTTTCTGCTCGCCCAAAAACAAGGCAAGCAGCTGGCGGATGCAAATGTTGCGGACCGGCTGTACCAGCGCGCCTGTGGCTTCGAGCACGACGACATCGATATCCGGGTGGTGGGCGGCAAGATCCGGAAGACCAAGATCCGGAAGTACTACCCGCCGGACACCGCGGCCGCGTTCATCTGGCTGAAGAACCGCCAGCCCGCCAAGTGGCGTGACAAGACCGATCCGAAGGACGCGGATGACGTGCCGCCGCCGGTGATGGTCACGGTCACCGTGCAGGACGCCAGCCGGCCCGAGCCTGAGAGCGACGCCTGATGCCTTCCCTGAACGTGCCACAGGCGCAGTTCTTGGCTCTGCCGCACAAGTTCAAGGCGTTCGTGGCCGGCTTCGGCTCCGGCAAGACGTGGGTGGGGGGCGCTGGGCTGTGCAAGCACGCCTGGGAGTTTCCGCGCATCAACGCCGGCTACTTCGCGCCGACCTACGGCCAGATCCGGGACATCTTCTTCCCGACCATCGAGGAGGTGGCCCACGACTGGGGGTTGGTGGCGAAGGTGAATGCCTCCAACAAGGAGGTGCACCTCTACAGCGGGCGCCGGTACCGGACGACGATCATCTGCCGGTCGATGGACGACCCGGGCAAGATCGTGGGTTTCAAGATCGGCAAGGCGCTGGTCGACGAGCTCGACGTCATGCGCAAGATCGAGGCGCAGACTGCCTGGCGCAAGATCATCGCGCGGATGCGCCAGGTGGCGCCGGGCCTGCTGAACGGCATCGATGTCACGACGACGCCCGAGGGTTTCAAGTTCGTCTACGAGCAGTTCGTCAAGGCGGCCCGGGAAAAGCCCGAGCTGGCCAGCTTGTACGGCCTGGTGCAGGCGAGCACGTACCAGAACGCCAAGAACCTGCCGGACGACTACATCGATTCGCTGCGTGCCAGTTACCCGCCGCAGCTGATCGCCGCTTACCTGCGCGGCATGTTCGTGAACCTGACCAGCGGCTCGGTCTACCCGAACTTTGACCGCCGGTTGAACCACACCGACGAGGTGATGGAGCCGGGTGAGCCATTGCACGTCGGCATGGACTTCAACGTGCTGAAGATGGCCGCGGTGATCCTCGTGGTGCGAAAGGGTGAGCCACGCGCGGTGGGCGAGTTGACCGAGGTCCGGGATACCCCGGCCATGGCCAAGCTGCTCAAGGAGCGCTTCAAGGACAAGGGGCACCACATTAAGGTGTACCCGGATGCCAGTGGCCAGAACACCAGCAGTAAGAACGCGTCCGAGTCCGACCTGTCGATCCTGAGGGCCGCGGGCTTCCAGATCGAGGTCAACCCGACTAACCCGGCCGTCAAGGACCGGCTCAACTCGGTGAACGCCCTGATCCTGAACGACCAGGGCGAGCGCCGGTTCAAGGTGAACACGCACCTGTGCCCGGTCTACACGGAGGCGCTCGAGCAGCAGCCTTACGACAAGAACGGCGAGCCGGACAAATCGGGCGGCCACGACCACGTGAACGACGCTGGTGGCTACCCGCTGGTCAAGCTCTGGCCGATCGTCAAGCGCACGGCGAAGGTGACTTTGCTTCGCGCATAACCCGACCACACCATGGCAAAAGACGTACGAGCCCTCTCCGCTGTAGTGAAGGCGATGCACAAGCCGCTGCCGCTCATCCGGGCGTTGCTCGGCGGCACGGCCGCCATGCGGGCAGCCGGGAAAGACTATCTTCCGCAATGGCCGAACGAACAGAGTGAAAGCTATGCCGCGCGGCTCGCTGTCGCCACGCTGTTCCCAGCGTACAACCGTACGGTTGAGGTCCTTGCAGGCAAGCCGTTCTCCAAGCCGCTGACGCTCAGCGATGACGTGCCTGCTAGGCTTAAGGCCTGGTGCGAAGACATCGACCTGCAAGGGCGCAACCTGCACACCTTTGCAGCGACCTTGTGTGAGGAGGCGCTGGGCCCAGGCTTCTGCGGAATCCTGATCGATTACCCGACGACCAAAGGCTTGCGAACGCAGGCAGACGAGCAGCAGGCCGGCGTGCGACCGTACTTCGTGCACATCCGTCTGGATGACATGCTGGGCTGGCGATGCAAGCGTGTGAATGGCGTTTGGACGCTGACGCAGTTCCGCTTTCTAGAGACCGCAGTCGAGGAAGATGGTGACTTCGGCGAGAAGGCGATCGAGCAGGTCAGGGTGCTGTACCCCGGGCGGTGGGAAATACACCGAAAGGTCGATGGGAAGGACGACTGGACGCTGCACGATGAGGGCACCACCACTCTGAAGATGATCCCGCTTGTTCCCGTCTACGGTAAGCGCAAGGCCTTCATGATTGGGGTGCCGCCGCTGTTGGATCTCGCATTCATGAACGTCGAGCACTGGCAGTCCAAGAGCGACCAGCAGACCATCCTGCACGTCGCCCGGGTGCCGATCCTGTTCACCAAGATGCTAGGCGACGAGGTCGAGATCACGGTTGGCGCCAATACTGCGGTGAAAGCTCAATCGCCCGAAGCCGACATGAAGTTCGTCGAGCACAAGGGCGACGCCATCGAGGCCGGGCGAAAGTCGCTGCTGGATTTGGAAGACCAGATGCGCCAAGCCGGTGCCGAACTTCTGGTCATCAAGCCCGGCAACGTCACTGAGGCGCAGACGGTGGCCGACAACGAGCAGGGATCCTGCGCGCTGCAGCGAATTGCCGGCGACCTTGAGGATGCCATTGATGCGGCCCTGCAACTCATGGCGGATTGGGTGGGCGAGAAGGAGGGCGGCCACGTCACCGTCTACAAGGACTTCGGTGCTGCGACATTGGCCGAGGCTTCTGCCGACCTGCTGCAGAAGATGAACGTGGCCGGCACGCTGTCCGATGAGACCTTGTTTGAGGAGTTCCAGCGCCGCGGCATGATACGGCCCGACCTGAGGTGGGGCGACGAGCAGCAGCGGATCGGAAAACCAAGGCCTGGTGCGGCGCCTGAGGCGGCATAGCTATGGGCGATCTATCGATTCTGATATCGCTGCTGTCGATCGAGCGGCAGCTCCACCTCAACCGCGTCTTCGCCCGAGAGTTTGACCTTGTCGCTCAGCTGCTGTCCAACGTGGTCGACGACGTCAATCGGAAGCTTGACCGCGAGGGGCAACTCACCGATTTCCGCAGGGACCGCCTGCAACGGATCGTCAACGAGATTCAGGAGCTTGTGTCCGGCCGCTACGCAGAGCTCGGTGAGCAGCTGCGGGACGATCTAAAGGATCTGGCTGGCCAAGAGGCAAAGTGGGCGATGACCAGCCTGAACGGATCCGTCGGCGTGGACCTGCTGAAGGCCGCGCCGCCTACCGCAGTACTCAATGCCCTAGTGGATGCCGGCTCGTTCCAGGGGGCGCTGTTGTCAGACTGGCTGGACAAGCAGTCCGGCGACACGGCATTCCGCGTTACCAAACAGATGCGCCTCGGGATAGCCCAGAGCGAGACAAACGCGGAGATCGTGCGGCGCATTGCTGGGTCGAAACGGCTTGGGATTTCGGGCATTCTGGAGATCAGCCGCCGCGACGCTGAGGCGCTAGTGATCACCGCGGCGCAGACGGTCACGCAGCGGGCGAGCATGAGGGTGTACGAGGCGAACCCTGACCTGCTGGTCGGCTGGTTCCAACTCTCGACCCTTGACGGCAGGACATCGGACATCTGCATGGCCTACAGCGGCAAGGAGTGGGACAAGGACTTCAAGCCGGTCGGCCACAAACTACCGTTTAACAACGGCTGCCCGCGGCACTTTCGTTGCCGCAGCCGGATCCTGCCGAAGTTTCCGGAGCAATACTCTGGGACTGACATCCCGCGGTTCAAGCCGTCGGTGCGCGCCAGCATTGACGGCTACGTCGACGCAAACATCACCTTCGAGAGGTTTCTGGAGAAGAAGGGGGTGGCGTTCCAGGATGAAATGCTCGGCCCGGGGCGGGCCACTATGTGGAGAGATGGCAAGATTTCCCTGTCCCAGTTGCTTGACCAGAGGGGGCGGCCGATGACCCTCGATCAACTGAGGAAGAAGTATGAGTGAGCGAATCACGATCATCAGCGACGGCGCGACCCGTCGATCTGGTTGAACTGCGCATCACGGCAGAGCTTGCCCCCTTGCCGCAATCCGGCGGCCAGAACGACAAATAGCACGACGAAATATTCCGTGCGCCGTGCAAAGGCACGGTTTCTCAGCGGGTGCGAATCCCGCCCGGCAACTCTCGCTCCAGCCGGTAGCAATCGGAGCAGTCGTGGAGGTAACGAAGCGGCTGAAGCCTTCGATGTAGAGGGTCATGTAAGTGACTTGGCGAGTATGCAGGCCGTAACGTGAGTGAACGCTGAGCAGGCCTCGAAAGACGCAATGCGGAAGCCGACCCGTCGGAATATCGGGGAAGGCTGCCACCGTGGGGGAAGAGAGCGAAACATGCACCCCGCGGTTCCGCCGGGGTAGTGGCGACAGCATGCATACAAGAGGGAAACCGATGCAACACGGGAAGCCCCGTGCGTGGTCGAGCGCAACGACCAACCGGAAGCCGGTGACGGACAGGCCGGGCGCATAGGGGTGGCGGAGAGGCCCGTATTACCGAGGAAGCTGGGTAATGCCAGTGGAGGAAAGGGGCCTCAGTTCAGAACCAACGTTGAAAGTGGGAAAGGACAGGAGATTGGGAAACCTAGCAACTCCGATTAGCGTTCAGGGACTACGGACGGCGTTACATGCGAAAGCGAAGGAAGAACCCGAGTTTCGCTTCTATGCCTTGTACGACAAGATCTATCGAATGGACGTGCTAAGGCACGCCTATGCGTGTTGCCGCGCCAACAAGGGGGCACCGGGTGTAGACGGCCTGACGTTCGATGATGTTGAGCAGTATGGGCAGGAGCGATGGCTTGGGGAATTGGCGCAGCAGCTTCGGGATGGAACGTATCGTCCGGAAGCGGTAAGAAGGGTCTATATTCCAAAGCCGAACGGCAAACTCAGGCCGCTTGGCATTCCGCGACTGGCGGAAAGGGTGTGTCAGACGGCGGCGATGCTGGTCTTGGAGCCAATCTTCGAGGCCGATCTGCCGCCAGAACAGCATGCCTACCGACAAAACCGGAGTGCACAAAGCGCTGTGCGCGAGGTACACGGGCTACTGGCCAGTGGCCACAAGGATGTTGTGGACGCCGACCTGTCCGGGTACTTCGACACGATCCCGCACGTCGAACTCATGAAATCGGTAGCACGCCGGGTTGTTGATAGGCGTGTTCTGCATCTGGTGAAGCTCTGGCTGGATGCCCCGGTGGAAGAGGAGGATGAGCGAGGTCGCAAGAAGCGCACGACGTCCAATCGGGATACCAAGCGGGGCATTCCGCAGGGCTCGCCGATCTCACCCCTACTGTCCAATCTGTACATGCGACGATTTATCTTGGGGTGGAAGAAGGCTGGCTTGGAACAGCGGCTTGGTGCTCGGATCGTCAATTATGCCGACGATCTGGTCATCTGCTGTAAGGGCAGCAATGCCCAGAAGGCGCTCGCCGCCATGCGGCAGATGATGGGCCTGCTTAAGCTTACGGTGAACGAAGAAAAGACCCGGATTTGCCGCCTTCCGGATGGCGAGTTCGACTTCCTGGGGTACACCTTTGGTCGGCGCTACTCGGTCAAGACTCGGCGGCCGTACATCGCCGCTCGACCGTCGCGAAAGAGCATAAAGCGCATGACTGAAACGGTGCGTATCCAGACAGGCCGAAACATGGCATGGATGGATGCCGGGGAAATGGTGAAGCGTCTGAATCAGAAACTTGGCGGATGGGCCAACTACTTTAGCCTCGGCCCGGTCACTCCTGCCTATCGGTTCCTCGACAAGTACACCACAAACCGGCTCCGCCGATGGTTGTGCAAGAAGCACAAGCAGCGCAGTGGGGGAGTAGCGCGCTACCCCGATGAGTATCTCTACCAGCAGCTTGGACTCATCCGCCTGCCAAAGCTTCCGCAGAACCTTCCGTGGGCGAAGGCATGATGTTCTGTCCGAGAGCCGGATGCGTTAGTAGCGCACGTCCGGTTCGATGAGCGGGATGTGAAAACGGAGCCACGGTTCGGCTAATGAGGCACCGCCAAACGAAAGGGGCGGCTACTGATATGCAGAACCTAACGCCACCGCGTCACATCTCGACTCTACCGATTTATTCCAGCGCCCGCGGGCTTCGGTCTGCGGGCGCTTTTTCATTGCCCGAGCGGTGGATGCCGCCGGGCGCAACGCCGAGGAATCGGCAACCGCACTGAGGCTGGATAGCCAAGGAAACAGCAACCATGAAACTGAAGCTCGACGAACAAGGCAACGTAGTTCTCCAGGACGGCAAGCCGGTGTACATCCACGACGACGGCAAGGAGGTGGCATTCGACGCCCCCTCAGCCGTGTCAAAGATCACCGCGCTGAATGCCGAGGCCCGCAGTCACCGCGAGGCCAAGGAAGCAGCCGAGACCAAGCTCAAGGCGTTCGATGGAATCGAGGATGGCGAAGCAGCCCGGAAGGCGCTGGAGACCATCAAGAACATCGATGAAGGCAAGCTGATCGCCGCCGGCAAGGTCGAAGAGATCAAGGCCGCGGCGCAGAAGGCCGCCCAAGAGCAAGTCGCCGCCGCCAGCAAGGCGCACGCTGAGGAATTGGCGCGCACGAAGCAGGCGCTCGACAATGTGACTGGGGACCTCTACGCCGAAAAGATCGGCGGCAGTTTCACCCGCTCCAAGCTCATCTCGGAAAAGTTCGCCATCCCGGCAGACCTGGTGCAAGCCCGGTTCGGATCGGCGTTCAAGGTCGAGGACGGGAAGATCGTGGCCTATGACCAGGCCGGCAACAAGATCTTCTCGCGCGCTCGGCCCGGTGACTTGGCCGACTTCGATGAGGCCCTCGAAACCCTGGTCGACCAATACCCCTACAAGGAGCAGATCCTGAAGGGCACGGGTGCGTCTGGCGGTGGGGCGGGCGGCGGCCCGGGCGCTGGCGGAAACAACCAACTCAAGGGCAATCTCGGCGGAACGCGGGAAGAGCGCACCGCCGCCATTGCCAGTCGATTCCCTGAACTTTCGAAAGGCTAAGCAATGTCCCTCTCTCAAATGCAGGTGTTCAACAAGTACATCATGCCGGCGATCATCGAGACGCTGGCGCAAATGGTGGACAAGTTCAACCAGGCCAGCAATGGCGCCATTCGGCTGACCACCGAAGGCTTCGAAGGCGACTTCCTGCAGGAGTCGTTCTTCGCGGCCATCCACTCTGCACAGCGTCGCGTCGATCGCTATGCCGCCAATGGCAATGCAGCGCCCACCGATCTGACCCAGCTGAAGCACAGCTCGGTCAAGGTCGCAGGCGGCTTCGGTCCGATTCGCTTTGAGCCCTCACAGCTTACCTGGCTGAACAAGCCGACTGCCGAAGGCATCGAGGTGGCGTCCCGCAACTTCGCCGAGGCGATGCTGGCCGACCAGCTGAACACGGCGATCATGGCGCTGGTGGCTGCGATCAGCAACAACGTTGACGCCGTCAACGACGTGTCTGCCGCAAACGGCATCAGCTACGTTGCCATGAACGAGGCGCACGGCAAGTTCGGTGACCACAGCGGCAATCTGGTGGCGCAGATCATGAACGGCGTCACCTTCCACAAGCTGATCGGTGCCAACCTGGCCAACGCCCAGCATCTGTTCCAGGCGCAAAACGTGCGCGTGGTCGACATCCTGGGTAAGCCGGTGGTGGTGACCGACTCGCCCGCGCTGTCGACTCCGGCGGTGGTCGGCCCGCCGGCCGTACCTGCAAAGCTGCGGGTGCTGTCCCTGGCTGAAGGTGCGGCGACCGTCTCCGATGGCTCGGACGTCATCAGCAACATCGAGACCTCGAACGGCAAGGAGCGGATCGAGACCACGATGCAGGTGGACTACACCTTCGGCCTTGGCCTGAAGGGCTACACCTGGGATGAAGCAAACGGCGGCAAGTCGCCTACCGATGCGAAGCTGGCGACCGGCGCCAACTGGGACCAAACCGCTTCCAGCATCAAACACACCGCCGGCGTCATTACCATCGGCGACGCCTCGAAGTAAGCCGTAAATCGCTGTGGTGGTGGGGCTTCGGCCTCACCGCCTCATGGAGAGAGCATATGAATATCCGAGAGATTTGGTACGAGCCGCATCCGGTGTCGCCTCAACGCAAGGCCGAGCTGCGCGCCATGGGAGTGCAGGTTGTGGACGCTGTCTTCAAGCCAGAAGGCTACGAGAACCCTCCGCTCCGGAATGCGGAAGGGTTGTGGGCGGATGGGCCTACCATTGCTGAGTTCATTGCGGCCGGCTACCCGCCCACAGAGTATCCACCGCATGGCTACGCGCCGCGCAGCACTGCCGAAGAGATCGCTTCCGCCATCGCGGCTGCAAGCGCAATCGCGCCTGAGGGTGGCCAGCGTCCGGACGGCAGCGCTGCTGGGGTGCAGATCGACGGCCAAGGCCTTGGGGCGATCCATGGCGACAAGCCAGCCGATACGAACGGCGATGGCAAGCTCGGCATCGAAGAGATCCGTATTGCCTTGACTGCGAAGGGCATCAATTTCGATCCGAAGGCGAAAAAGGCAGACCTGCAGGCCCTGCTGGACGCCGCCAACAAGCCGCAATCCTGATCCATGGCAATCGACACTACCACTGGCAGCCCGACAGCCGACAGCTACGTGTCGGTGGCCGAGGCGGACGCCTATCACAGCAAGCGCGGCAATACGGCATGGGCTGGTGTGGCAGCGGACGATAAGGAATCGGCCCTGGTGCGGGCTACCGGCTACGTCGACGCGGAGTACTCGTGGAAGGGAGTACGGGCTTCCGCTGGCCAGGCGCTCGCTTGGCCGAGGTATGACGTTAGGACGGATGGATACCCGGTCGACCCCGATGTGGTCCCGCAGCGCGTCAAAGACGCGGTGTGCGAGCTCGCCCTGAAGACGAGGACCGGCGAACTTTCGCCGGACATATCACCGCAGCAGGTGGTCGAGCAGACGGTAGGGCCGATCACTCGAAAGTTCGCTCCAGCCGAGCGCAATGGCGGTCAGAAGCGGTATGCCTACGTCGATTCGCTTCTGCGCCAGCTGGTGGCGGGTGGAGGCGGGCAGATTCGTTTGGTCCGCGCATGAGCGACAACGCCTTTATCCATCGGGACGCCTTTAATCTGCTGTGTGCCGACCGCATCGGCTACGGCATGAGCAGATCTGTTTTCTCTAGCCGCGTTTTGCCGGATTGCGTGGTGAAGGTCGAGGAGGACGCTGGCCGGTTCCAGAACGTGATTGAGTGGGAGATCTGGCAGCGCGTGCAAGGCACCGACATCGAGAAGTGGTTCGCACCATGCCGCTGGATCAGCCCGAACGGCGGCGTGCTGGTGATGGCGCGTACCACGCCTGCTATCGAATATCCGGACAAGATGCCGGTCTTCCTGTGCGATTTCAAACGCACGAACTATGGCGTCTATGACGGTCGCCTGGTCTGCCACGACTACGGCACCAGCCTAATCTTCGAGCACGGCATGACCAAGCGCATGCGAAAAGCGGAATGGTGGGACGCATGAGTACCTTCTACGAGGAGATGGCGGCGCTAGCGCAAGAGCTGCTGGCAGAGTTCGGAAAGCCGCTGACGCTGCGCCGGGTGGTTACGGGTGACTATGATCCGGACAGCGGCACGGTGCCGGAGGCTCCCGTGGAATATCCGGGCACCGGCGCGCTATTCGACTACGAGTCGGTGGGCTCCGGCCAGACGTGGATCCCCAGCACGCTGATTGAGGTCGGCGACAAGCAGTGCTTGCTGTCGCCGACGGGCATGCCACTGCCTGCCACCGGCGACAAGCTGGTCGACGGCGCCGACGTGTGGCAGGTCCAGAACGTCAAGGCGGTGAACCCGGCCGGCACGCCGGTGCTCTATGAGTTGCAACTTCGGAGGTAGTACATGCCAACGTGGTAGATTTGTCGCTTTCCACAACGGGAGTCGGAAGTGGCAAGTCCATTCAGCGGTGCACAACTGCGCGAGGCGCAGAGGCGAGCAGCGGAAACATCACGGTTGCTCGTCGTGGCAAACACCCTTGCGCACAATTTGCAAGAGCGGCTCGCAAATGGAGTCCAAACTCACTTTGTCGAGCTACAGGAGATCGATATCGGTCATTCTCAAAGGGATTTGGTGTTTCAAACACCCTTTGGGAAAGTCTGGGGCCGTTTTGGTATCAAGCGAGACGCCAACAATCTGTTTGGGGTGCTTGACCTGTTTCGCCGTGACCGCAAGCTCGATGGCACCACCGAGATGGTGCGGATGCATGGATTGCTTTTCAACGACCGCGGCTTAGTGAGCTTAAATGCTACGCAAGAGCTCGATTGGGACTGGGACATAGCAGCGCCAGATGAGGGCGATGCGATGCAGTTCGCTCGGAATCTTGCAAACACTTTATCAGCCAAATTTCTTGAGCTAGTCACCGACCTGTGACTAGCTCATAAGCAAGAGAGGCCGCCATATTGGCGGCTTTTTTCATGCCTGCCAACGACGACTTCCGCCGCAAGCTTGCCGCCTTTGTCCAGCGCGCCAAGGACAACCAAGAGAAGGTCATCCGCGAAGTCGCCGAAGACCTCCTCCAGTCAATCCAGATGCGATCGCCCGTCGATACGGGCCGATTCCTTGGCAACTGGTTCGTGCAGGAGAGCATTAGCCAGCAGACGACTGAGGAGACTGACCCGACCGGTCAGCAGATGCTGGCGCGCGGGAAGGCTGGCATAGCGGAATTCAAGCCCGGCGGAGTGCTCTACATCGTCAACTTCTTGCCCTATGCCCAGCGCCTCGAGTACGGCTGGAGTTCGAAGTCGCCTCAGGGCATGGTGCGCGTCACTATCGCTGAGTTCGACCAGTATCTGACCAAGCATGTCGGGGAATTGAAGCAATGAGCCTCTCTTTGATCCGCCGCGCCTTGGAAAAACACCTCCTTGCAATGGCGCCAGTACTGCCCCTGGCGCCTGAGAATGTGCCATTCACCCCGACGCCTGGGGCCCCATACCAAAGGGTGCACCTGCTACCTGCCACACCGGCCAATCCGACGATGGGCGATGGTTTCTACCGAGAAGTGGGCGTCTTCCAGGTCTCTCTCTACTACCCGCAAGGAACCGGGCCGGCTGCGGCACAGACACGCGCTGAGGCGGTCCGAAACTACTTTCCGCGTGGCCTTCTGATCCCTGAGGGCGGCATATCGACGCGTGTTGAGCGGACGCCTGCTATCTCCTCCGGTGTGCCGGACGGCGATCGCTGGTGTATCCACGTGTCGATCCAGTACTCGGCAGACATCTTCACCTGACCCCGCCCCGCGCCAGCGGGGTTTTTTCATCCTTGGCCCGCTGAACGCGGGCTTTTTCGTTTGGAGCACACATCATGACCATTGCAAGCGGCGTAGCGAAAAAGGTCGTCATCAGTAAGGAAGCCGCCTGGGGCGTTAAGCCCGCGGCGAATACCGGCCGGTACATGCGCCGGGTGACGGCGGAAATCAACCTGGAGCGCCCGACGTTCGAGTCGAACGAGATCCGCACCGACTACCAAACGGCGGACATGCGCCTGGGCACGAAGGCGGTCAACGGCACGCTGTCGGGCGAGCTGTCGCCCGAGACTTTCGAACTGATCTTTGCTGCGGCCCTGCGCGCAGCGTGGGTGGCGGGCGAGACTTATACGGGCGCCGACATTGCCGCAGCGGACGCCGGCAACAGACTGGTCAAGTCGGCCGGGTCCTGGCTGACCGAGGGATTCAAGATCGGTGACCTGGTGACGGTGTCGGGCTTCGCCACCTTGTCGAACAACGGCCAGGCGGTGGTGCTGGGCGTGACGGCAACCGATCTGTCCCTCGATAAAGAGTTGGTTACCGAGGCGGAGGGCGCCAACGTGACCGTTGCTGTCGCGGGCAAGAAGCTCGCCGTGCCATTGAGCGGGCACACCAACGACAGCTTCGCGATCGAGCAGTGGTACAGCGATATTCTGGCCAGTGAGCTTGCTCTCGGCGTTCGAATCGGCTCCGTCGCGCTGAATTTCCCGCCGAACGGCATGGCGACCGTCGAAGTGACCCTGATGGGCAAGGACGTCGAGACTGACGATGTAGCCTATTTCGTGGCACCGAGCCCGGCCACTGACACCAGCATCTTGGCCGGCACTCGTGGCGCGCTGTACGCCGGCGGTGCCAGCATCGCTGTCGTGACTGGTCTCAATTTCACGATCGAAGGAGGGATGGAGACGGGCGAGGTCATCGGTTCGCCGACCACGCCGGACGTCTTCGCCGGCCGCGTCCGCGTCTCGGGCCAGATGACAGCGTACTTCGAGAACAACGACCTATACACCAAGTTCGTCAACGAGGAAGAGACCTCCTTGGTGTTCCGCCTCGATGGCGACCCCGGCGAGTCGATGATGTTCAAGCTGCCGCGCATCAAGCTGGGCGGCGCATCGAAGGACGACAAGGAAACCGGCGGCATCGTCCAGACCATCCCGTTCACCGCGCTGCTGAACGTCCACGGCGGTGCGGCTGAGGCCACCGAGAAGACCACAATCGTGATCCAGGACACCACCCTGGTCTGATCCAGAGCCCCGCGCAGAAGGGGCGCATTTACTTACCCCCGGAGCAGCTTCGCTCCACCCTAGGGCGTTACCCGCCGGCATGTGTCGGCGGGCTCTTTTTTCTATGGAGCTTCACATGAAAACGGCAGAACAGAACCTGATCAGCATCGACGACCTGGACGTCGTGAAGGCGAGCGAGATTCCCTTTACATTCGATCTGCTGGGCGCGGATGACAAGCCCACCGGCGTCAAGTTTTCGGTGTACGGCGATCAGTCGGAGCGAGTGCAGAAGTTCATCCGTGACAACCTGAACAAGCGCCGCACCCGGGCTGCGATGGCGGCCAAGAAGGGGAAGGATCTACCGGTCGACATGATCGAGGACGATGAGGAATTCCTCATCAAGTCCTGCGTCGTCAGGCTAGCGAGCTGGGAGGGCATGAAGGAGGAATGCACGCCGGAGAACGCCGAAAGGCTGTTCCGCAAGTACCCGAGCGCGCGCCGTCAAGTGCTGGACCAATCGGCTGAAGCGGGAAATTTTATGCCGAGCTCGCGCAAGAGCTGATCGACTTTGCGCGACACGAGTTCGCACTCGCGACCCCGCAGAAGGATGGCCAGCCTCTGCGGGCGCACCTGGAGGCCGTCGAAAGCCAGACAGGCAAACGGCCTCCCCAGCTAGTCGGGCCAGAATTTCCGGACGGCGCCCAGCACGTCTGGGACTGGTTCAAGGCACTGCACCGCCAGCGGCAGAGCAGCGGCTTCGGTCCGAATCCAACCTCCTTCGAAGAAATACGCAGCTATTTCCTGCTGCGCCGAGAGCATCCGGCCCAGTGGGAACTCGACCTCATCCAGGCGCTAGACCAAGTGGCGCTTGAGAACAAACCGAAGGTAAAGACCGATGTCCCTTGATATTGCCGCACTGGGCCTGAAGCTTGATACGACCGACGTCGAGCGGGGGACGCGCTCGCTTGACGCTGTCGCAAAGGCCGGTGACAAGGCTGCGGACGCCTTGGATCAGGCCGGCACGCGCGGCAGCACCGGCATGCGGAAGGTGGGCAGCGCCGCGGCGGAAGTTGACCGGCAGTTCGGCGGCTTCCGCCGAGTGTCGCAGGACGTGTCGCGCCAGTTGGGTAGCGTGAGCACGGAAAGCGCGAGCGCCCAGCGCCAGCTGGAGATGCTGCGTCGCGCTACCGATGGAAACACGGCAGCCACCAAGGCCCAGGTGGCTGCCGCGCGCGAAATGGAGAAGGCACTCGCCACGCTCAACGCGCAGAGCTCGCTGCAGATCAAGATGGCCAAGGACGCCGCAGCGGCGGCGCTCCAGAAGGCCAATGCTTCGGCCGCCGAGACTGCGCGGATGCGCGAGAGCGTGAAGGCGCTGCAAGAGCAGGTCAGCGCTATGAAGCAGCAGCAGAGCACGCTTCCCGGTCTGACTGCTGGCATCGGCGGTTACGTGCGCGCGCTCATGGCGGCGGTGACCGTACAGAAGCTGATTGGTGCGGCTGATGAATGGACGAACCTGAATAACCGGCTCAAGCTGGTCACGAACGGCTCCGCCGAGTTCGCGCAAGCACAGCGCAGCGTGATCAGCATCGCCAATGAGACGCGTCAAAGCCTCGCCGGTACCGCAGAGCTGTATCAGCGCCTGGCCATGAATCAGGAGCAGCTGGGCCTCTCTGGCGAGCGTATGTCGGGGGTGGTCTCCACGATCTCCAAGGCCATGGTGGTGAGCGGCACGAGCGCGCAAGGTGCGCAGGCTGCTCTGGTGCAACTGGGCCAGGCATTCGCGGCCGGCACGCTCCGCGGCGAGGAACTGAATTCGGTTCTGGAGCAGGCGCCGGCGCTTGCGCAGGCCATCGCCAAGGGATTCGGTGTCACCGTCGGGCAGCTGAAGAAGCTGGGCGAGGAGGGCAAGCTCACGGCGCAAGGTCTCATCACGGCATTGGAAAGCCAGGCCGGGGCCGTCGATCAGGCGTTCGGCAAAATGGACGCGACTGTCAGTCAGGCACTCGAAGTGCTCAACAACAAGTTCCTCGAGTTCGTCGGCAATGTCGATGATGCGACCGGCGCGTCCAAGATGCTGGCCGATGCAATCCTGGCAATCGGCAACAACCTGCCAGCCGTTGTGAGCGGCGTGAGCACGCTGGTCGGCGTAGGTCTGGTGGCGTGGCTTTCAAGATCGGCTGCGGCTGCTGGCGGCTTGGTGCCGCTGCTCGCGGGTGTTGGCGCGGCAGCGCGGGGGGCCGTCATGGCCATGGGTCCGGTAGGGCTGATGATTGGTGGTCTGACGTTGGCAATCGGCGGCGCGGTTACGGCCTATAAGTACTTCACCAATGGTGCGCAGGAGGCGGAGGCTGCGGGCGTAAAGATGGCCAACAACACGGCCAACGCAATGTCGCAAGCCGTGGTCAGCATCTCAAACGATGTGGGTCGCCTCGTTGGCACGCTGGATGAAGTCAACAAGGCGCTCGGCAAGAAGCTGGAGCTGGACCCGTACGAGAAGTACAACGCGGTACTGAAGGAGCAGACAGGGCTCGTTGACAAGCAACGCTTCGCCCTCAAGATGCTCAATGAAGCTGAAAAGGGCATCGGTGCGTACACCACCGCCACCGCTGAGGACCGGGCAAAGGCGGTAGCCGGCTGGCGCAATGAGCTGCAACAAACAACAGCGGCCATACAGCCGCTTGATCAGAAGATTGCGGCGACGCGCGGCGTTGTGTCTGACTCCTACGTCAAAGACACGAACCGCATGACGGATGCGGACAAGAAGCGCGCAGCTATCGCCAAAGAGGAGGCCGCATACCAAGCCGCGCTGAATAGCGCCAGTGGCGACGCCGTGAAGCTGGTCGAGATCGAAGCGAAGCACAAGACGGGCCTCGCGAAAATCGAAGAGGACTTCACCAAGAAGACGAAAGCCGGCAACAAGGTGCGCGCCGAGCGCAATACCCTTGCTGACAGCTATCTGAAGTCCGCAGACGAAGAGATTGCATCGCTTCGTGAGCAAGCGGCCGGTACCGACAAGCTGAGCGCAGCCCAGAAGACGATCATCAAGCTTGAGGCCGACCTGGCGGGCGGCAAAGACAAAAGCATCAAGCTGCATGAGTCGGAGATCCGCCAGCGGATCGACCTGCTCCGTACGCTGGAGCTGGAGGCCATTGCGCGCGCGGAGCTTAAGCGCGTCGAGGATGAACGCTACAACGCGAGTACGGCGAGCGTCGACCAGCTGCAGCAACAGCTGAACGCGCTCAAGCTTGAGTACGAGGCCATTGGGCTGACGAAGGAGCAAACCGAGCGGCTGGAAGCCGCACGCCTGCGCGACGCGGCGGCCGTCAAGCGTCAGCAACTGGCTGAGGCGGAGCGGACTAGCACTTCCGCCTCGTATATCGAAAGCCTGCGCGAAGAGGCGGAGCTACTAGAGGCCATCGCCAACCAAAGGGAGGCAAACGCAGGGCGACAGGCAATCGCTGATCAGGCCACGCAGGCTGCCGACGATTGGAAGAGGGCGAGCGACGACATCAACAGGTCCCTGACCGATGCGCTACTGCGTGGGTTCGAGTCCGGCAAGGGCTTCGCGGAGAATTTCCGAGATACCCTCAAGAACATGTTCAACACGCTCGTGTTGCGACCAGTAATCTCGGCCATTATGCAACCGGTGGCTGGCCTAGTGCAGTCCGGTCTGAGCATGCTCGGTCTGGGTGGCACGAGCGCCACCGGTGGTGGTGGCCTGGGCGCCGTCAGCAGCGGCGTCAATTTGCTCAGTGCAGGGCGTAGCGTCTACTCGGCGCTGCAAGCTGGTGCAGTGAGCTTGCCGGGCGCTATAGCAACTCCAATCGCGGAAATGGCGGGCGGCGACGTGCTGGGCAACCTCATTGCGCTCAAGGGCGCAGGCACTGCGGGCGCGACGCCGGGTGTTGCAGCGCTTTCGTCGGGCCTGAACTTCTTGGGTGGAACCGCTGCAGGGTACGGCGTGGGCTCATTGATCTCGGGTCAATACTCGGCAATTGGCGGCACACAGGCATGGGCGTCTGGCGGCGGCGCGGCCATTGGTGCCGCTATCGGCTCCATTGTCCCAGGCTTGGGCACGCTAATAGGCGGTGTGATTGGTGGCGCCATTGGTGGCGTTGTCAACCGTGCCTTTGGCATGGGTCCGAAGGAAGTGCAGAGCGCTGGTATCGAGGGCCGCTTCACTGGTGCCGGCTTCAGCGGAGGTCAGTACGCCGACTTCAAGCAGAAGGGGGGATGGTTCCGCAGCGATCGGTACAGCAGCGAGTCGAAGCCGTTCGGCGACAAGGAGATGGCCGCCATCCAGACGGAGTTCTTTGGGATGGTCGACATCCTCAAGGGGCTCAATTCCGTCTCCAATCGTTGGGAGATGGATAGCCGCTTGGGCATGTTCGACTACTCGATCCGCAATGACTGGCGGAGCGAGGAGAACCGCAAGAAGTCGTGGGGCGACCTGAGCGATGCGCTTGCGGAAAACATGATTCCGGGCATTGCGGCGTTCCGCAAGGAGGGCGAGAACCTGGTGCAGACGGCCCTGCGCCTGACCGACATCTTCAAGTCCACCAATCTGGTCGCGGAGGCGCTTGGAAAGAATCTCGACACCGCTTTCGGTATCGGGGGCATCGGTGGCGCAGGCAAGCGTGAGGCTCTGGTCAATGCGGCCGGTGGGGTGGACAACCTTAACTCGATCGCGTCGGCCTATATGGACGCGGCATTCTCCGATCAGGAGAAGGTTACCTACGCTGCCAAGCAGTTGGGGGACCAGTTTGCCGCGCTGGGCTTCTCGATGCCAGAGAGCACTGCGCAACTTCGGGAGTGGATCGAGCAGCAGGACCTGTCCCGCGAGAACGAGGCCCAGCACGCGGTTGCGCTCATGGCGTTGACGCCTGCGTACAAGCAGCTCGAGGACGCAATGCGCGGCCTAAACGGCACCGTGACGGAAGTGCGCACTGGGATTGTCGATCTCGAGAACATTTTGTTGACCGATCAGCAGAAGCAGGAGAACCGCATTAACTCGATGCGTGAGGAGCTCGACAAGCTCGGCCTGTCCAGCATCACCACGCGCGACGGACTACTCGAGTATGCCCGAGGCCTCGACCGGAACACCGAGGCCGGCGAACAGGCATACCAGGCGCTGGTGCGGGTCGCGCCGGCCTTCCTGGAGGTTGAGGCAGCGGCAGCCCAGGCCGCGGCGGCGGCGGAGGAGGCTGCGGCCAGGACGCGCGAATTGACGGACAGCTATTACAGTCTGTTCAAGTCCCCGGAGGAGCAGCTGGGCCGGTTACAGGATCAGCTCAGTGCGGAGTTTGCCAAGCTGGGCCAGGCGCTGCCGATGAGCGCGATCGCCTATACCCAGCTCGTCGACAGCATCGACACCAGCACTGCGAGCGGCCTGAGGCTCAAGGATGGGCTGATGGCGCTCGCGCAGCAGATGTCGAACTTCCTGCAGCAAATGCAGGCACAAGGTAAGCAGCTTGGCACCGGGCTTTCAGATCTCATGGCACAGCAGATGGTGGCGTTGGAGAATCTTCGTGGGCGCGTGGCTTCGCTGTCGGCCGAAGTGCAAGCGGCATTCACGCTGCGGGGCAATGCCCGGTCGATGCTGTCGCAGATCGGGCAGGCTCTTGGTCAGGGCGGCAGTACTGCTGGCCGTAAGGACCAACTGTGGGGAATGCTCCAATCCGGCATTTCGCCGCAGCAGAAGCTGGACCTTGCGGGCGAGTTGATGGGGTTGATCACGCAGGCACAGTCCCCGGTCGACACATCTGGCTATCAGGCAGACCTGAGTGCAGCGCAAGAGCAGCAGAGCGCGGCGCAGGAGCTGATGAACGCCGGGAAGAGCTTACGCGACGCTGGTCGCCAGTTGCGCGATTACGTTAGCGACCTGCGCACCGGTGACCTGTCTCCGCTCACCAACATGGAGAAGCTGGGCCAGGCGCAGGCGAACTACGAGGCGACGCTGGCGAAGGCGCGCGGCGGAGACCAAACCGCGATCGGGCAGCTCCAAGGAGCAGCGAGTGAATACCTGAATCTCGCGCGCACGGTCTATGCCAGCGGCGAGCAGTACACGCAGATTTTCAACAGCGTGACCGGCTCGCTGGATTCGCTCGGTGCCGGCTTGGAAAGTCAGGGCGCGGCCCAAGAGGCGGCGGCCCAGCAGCAGCTGGCGGTCGCTCGCCAGCAGGCCGATACGGCGCAGCAGCAGTTGAACGCTGCCCAGCAACAGACGGGCTTGAGTGCGCAGCAGGTGGAGGAGCTGACGCGCCTGCAGCAGTTTGTGCAAGGTATCGAGGCGGCGGCCGACGCCAACTACAACGACCTGACGGCCAAGCTGGCTGCAGAACTAAGCGCACTGCAGGCGTTGGAGCAGGCGATGGGATTGCAGTCGACGGTCCCGGGCCTGCTGCAAGGACTACCGGCAGAGATCGCTGCGCAACTCGCGCCGCTAATCAACACGGTGGCGGGCGGCGCGCAGTTGGCGACGCAACTCTACAAGGATCTTCTTGGCCGAACTCCGGATGCATCGGGGCTCGACTACTGGTCGCAGCAGTTCTCTACGCCGGGCGGTCAGGGCATCAACGACTTCGCCTGGGGCGCGTACGAGGAGCAGATCAAGAAGGCGTACCAGGACGTGATGGGGCGCGATGCGGACGCGGCAGGGCTGCGGTTCTACGCCGAGCAGATGCAAGGCGGGAAGAGCATTGCCGACATCCGAAGCGAACTGGAATGGGCGAAGGCTCATGGCAGCCACGCTGACGGACTGGCCAGCGTCCCGTTTGACGGGTACAGGGCAATCCTGCACGCGGGTGAGCGGGTAATGACGGCACAGGACAACCGTGTCTTCTCCGCCATCGACTGGTCGCAGTTCGGCCGGGGTGATGGCCTGCTCAAGGCGCTGATTGGCAAGGTCGATCAGTTGACGCGTGTGGTCGACATGCTGCGCACCCAACAGGCTCAGGAGTCGGCTGAGCAGGTCCGTGCCACGCGCGATGCAGGCGATCGCATGGCGAACGCTTCCGAGGACAGCGCCAAGTTGGCCGTTGAAACGAATCGCACCCGCAAGGGACCAGCACTATCATGACGACGCAAGCGGAGTTCGAAACCTGGCTGAAGTCGAGCCATGGGCGCCGGACGGTACTGGTGGAAGCGGTGGCGCGGGTTGGTGTCACCGAGACCACCTTCTACATGACCAACCGCGCCTACAATACGGGTGCGGCTGATGCGCCGGCCAACACCCACTACAGGCCGATCATTACCGGCGGCGTGACCTTCAATGAGGCCCTCAATGTGCTGGGCTTCGATGGTCCGGGGAGTAGCGCCGGCGCTGCGCGGTTCGCGACGGGCGCGTTCATCCTGCAGAACAGGGACGGCGCGTTGGATGGTTGGCTAGGCTACGTCTGGGCAAATCGGGTTATCCGGGTGTACATGGGGGACCCGACCTGGTCCCGCGCCGACTTTTATCCGATCTTCAACGGCATCATCGATGACATCAAGCCGTCCGGGAGGGAAGCGCTGTCGCTGACGGTGACGGACAAGCTGCAGCGCCTTAATTCCCCAATATCGGAGGTAAAGATCGGAGGCGCCGGCATCGATAAGGACACGCTGCTGCCCGTCTGCTTCGGGGAGTGTCACAACGCCGAGCCTGTGCTGACCGCCGCGGCCACGCATGACTACGCTTTCCATGTCGGCCAGGCAGAGGTGATTAACGAGGCGCGGGATAACGGCGTGCCAGTGAACTTCTCGTCTACCTTGTTGGGGACTGGGAAGGTGCGATTGCTCCAGTCGCCAACCAACGGCGGCACGATCACGCTTTCGGTGCAGGGGGACAAGTCCGGGGGCGTGTACACCGATCGCATTGGGCCGATCATCCAGCGCATAGTGACGGGCTTCGGCAAGGCAACGGAGCGCTTTCTCAATGCCGACCTTGATCTCGCAAACCTCACCGCGTTCAATGCGGCCAATCCTCAATGCGTCGGCCTGTACAGCCGAGATCGCGTGAACGTGCTGGAGGCATGCAACATCCTGGCCGCCAGTGTGGGCGCGCAAATCGCCATGTCGCGTGCTTCGCAATTGAGGATACACAAGGTGGAACTGCCGCCAAGCGGTGCGCCGCGCGACATCAAGCGATCCGACTATGAGCAGTTCAGCCTGAGCATCAAAGCACGCAGCTTGGTCCGCGGTGCCGTAAAGCTGGGGTACTGCCGGAACTGGGCAGTACAGAGCAATTTGCAAACGGGCATTCCCGAAGCGCACAAGGAGTTGTACGGCAAGGAATACTTGACTGCTACTGCGACGGATGCCGGAACGATCGGCGACTGGAAGCTGGTGGGGGATCCGGAAGAGGAGGACACCCTGCTCAATATCGGCAGTGAGGCGCAGTCGGAGGCGAATCGCCGTCGCGATCTTTGGAAGGTGCCGCGCCACATCTACGAGGTCGTTTGCCTGCCGCACATGCTCACGCTTGAGCTCGGCCAGCCAGTGCGCCTGTTCGGCAATCGCTTTGGGATGGAGGCGGGGAAGGTGGGCATGGTGACGGCGCTCGATTCGAATTGGCTTGATGGGCGTGTTCGTGTGGAGGTACTGGCGTAATGGCAGCAATCCGCAATGACCGCGATATTTCTATCCAGGGGGCGGCAACGCGAGTGAATCAAATCACGATTCCAGGCAACGTCACTGTGCCACCATCCAATCTCGGGCCGGGCCAAATCCCCGTTGGCGTGACTGTGCAGAGCGGCAGCGTTCAGGGCCTTGGCCAGCTTGCGCTGCAGAACACGGTGAACGGCTCCACCCAAGTCACCAACCTTGGTCTGCTCGCGTTTGCCAATACGCTTTACGCAAACCAGCTTGGCTCTGGGACGTTTCCGGTCGGGGTTATTTACGCGGGCACGGTGCTTCTGTCGCAACTGGGATCGGGGCAGTTACCTGTGGGTGTCGTCTATGCGGGCACCCTGAACGCCAACCAGATCAACGGTGGCGATTTCACTGGTAAGACATTCACGGGCGGGAGCTTCGTCGGTGCTTTCTTCACCGGATCGACCGATATTTCGATTCCGGGTTCTGTGGCCCTGCGCACGAACTATGCGAAGTTCGAAGTGAGCGCGGTATTCGATAAAGGTCTCTATGTTGGAGACCCAGTCAACCAAGACAACTCGGCGGCTGGGCGTGAGGGCCTCCGGTGCCAGGTCGGCTACAACGTGGAGTTGCTCGGCAGCTACATGACTCTCAATTCCCGCGATGCGGCAAACCGCGCCACTTTTTGGGCGGAGGCGTCTGGCAGCAACGGGAACAATCACGCCATCCGAGGCATTCGCCGAAACGTAAAAAACGGAACCATTCAATCGTCCGGCATTGTGGGACAAAACGGGGGCTTCGCTTTCTACGCTGAGACCTTCCAAGGCTCCACCGGCTATGGGCCATTCACGGCTGGACATGAGGCCTTGATCCCGAAGGAAACCGCCGCGGATGTTGGGATGGTTCTTGATGATGACGAGCTTATCGCAGCGCGCGATCTCGGCAACACACTGCTGACGACCAAGCCGAGCAGCTCGGCTCGAAGCCCGCGCAGTGCGGGCGTGCTCGTCAGTAGGCGGCCGCTGCGGGATGGCGTGCCGGCGGCGCTGATCAAGGAGTACCGGGAAGAAGGGGAGGGAGAGGATAAAACAATAACGCCTGTTCTTGTCGATGAGTGGGATGACCTATGTGAGCGCTATGACCTAGTGGTGATGAACGCGCTCGGTGACGGCCAGGTGCTCGCATGCGGTCGAAATGGCGACATCGAGGCAGGCGATTGGCTGTGCTCGAGCGACATGCCAGGCATCGCACAGCGTCAGGGAGACGACGTTTTCAGGAATTACACGCTTGCGAAGTCGCGGGTTGGCGTGACCTTCGACTATCCGGACCAGGTGAAGCTGGTTCCGCTTTTCTACAAATGCGGCTAGGAGGCCCACATGCCACGTATCAGCATTCCGATGCAGTTCACCGTTCAGCTTGACAATCCGGTCCAGCCGGCAGCCTACGGCTCCGCAGCGATCATGACTGTGGCGAGCGTCATGGTTGACCAGAACGGGAAGGCGGTCAGCCAGCCTGCCCCTTCCCAGTTCCCCGCGGAGCCCGAGGACATTACGCCTGAGTTGCTGGCTGCGCTAAATGCGAAGCTGGCCGTGCTTGGCCTGAAGCTGGAGCGCCTGGATGCCTAACCTGCGCGTCATCCACGACAACGCGGTGGATCGAGGCACGGTAACGGCGAGCAGTACGGCAGCCGGCTATCCGGCATCAAACCTGTTGACGGATCGCAAGGTGGAAGTCCATCGGAGCACCGGAACGAGCGTCACCTACAAGGTGACTTGGCCGAGCCTGGAGACCGTTGGGATGATGGCCCTGCCATCTTCCAACGCCAGTGAGACAGCCACGGTCCGCATGCGCGCGTGGGATGCGGAGGTCGGTGGATCGCTACTGGCCGATACCGGGACGATCTATGCGGCGCCGGGCGCCGATCTGGGGATGTGGGATTGGGAGATGCCGCTCAATTCCAACGCCGCGCTGTATGGAGGCGACGTGAAGGCGACAGCTTATTTCGCCGACCATGTAGCTGCGCGCCGCGTGGAGATCGAGGTGATCGATCTCGACAATCCGGCCGGCTACATCGATCAGGCGCGGCTGGTGGTCGGCCAGTACTGGGAGCCGGAGCACAACGCGGAGCTGGGCAGCGCGCGCGTCAGCGTTATCGACACCAGCAAGGTGAGTCGCGCCGATTCGGGTGATCCTGTGGTGGACCGCGGCACGCTACATAGTGCGCTCGCGTTCGATATGACGTGGCTTGATCCTGAGGACCGTGCACGCCTCGCGCACATCCTGCGCGGCTGCGGGCTGTATCGCCCGCTCTTCATCAGCATCTATCCGGAGAGCGAAGATGTGCTGACCGAGCAGGATTGCATGATCTATGGCCGCATCAAGGCAATGCCGGCGCTCACGCATGCCCGGCTCGGCTTGTTCGCGTCGCAACTGGAAATTGAGGGCTGGTAATGGCTACGGAGTTCTATACCAAGCAGAAAGGCCCGGACGCGGTCAAGAAGCTGAATCAGCTCTGGGATCGCGTGACGGAGCAAATTGCCGGCACCAGTGGCACGGTCCTGACAATTGGCGCCGGCGCCAAGGTACTGCTTACGCAGGCCAGCAAGCAGTTTGCCGTCGGCATGCCGGTGCGTATCACACGCACGAGCGACGTCACGCAGTGGATGGATGGTCAGGTGTCGGCCTACGACGCCGAGACTGGCGATATGTCGGTCCTGGTTGCTGCCACCTCCGGCGCAGGGACGTTCTCCAACTGGACGATCAGCCTGTCCGGCCAGAGTGGGCCGGCCGGAGCCGTCGGCGATAAGGGTTGGAGCCCGGTGATCGCGGTGATCGTCGACGGCGCACGCCGCGTCATGCGCGTGATTGACTGGGCCGGTGGGCAGGGCGTCAAGCCGTCATCCGGGGCCTACGTCGGCGCCGCGGGCCTGGTGGCCCATATCGCGCAGGCTGTGGATATTCGGGGCCCGCAGGGCGACGTCACGGCTGCCCTAGAGGCGTTGCGCGAACAGGTGGAGCTCGATGCGCAGGCCGCAGCGGATGCCGCACTGGCTGCTGGCCAATCCGCCCAACTGGCTGGTCAGCGTGCACAGGCCGCCGATGAGGCAGCCGGTGCAGCGGCCGCCAGTGCCTCGTCTGCTGGCGACAAAGCGGATGAGGCGGCCGCCAGCGCGGAAACGGCCGCGGCGAGGCGCGACGAAGCGGTCCAGGCAGCCACGGATGCCGGGCAGGCGAGGGCAGATGCTGATACCGCGCGCGACCAGGCAGTTGCGGCAAAGGGTGATGCGGTTGCGGCAAAGGGCCAAGCCGAGGCGGCGCGGGACGCCGCGCAGAACTACGCGGCGGCACTGGCGGGATCCTCGGTGACGCCGCTGGTTCCAGGTGCCGGCCCTGCGGTGTTCGCCACCCAGGCGGGCAAGGCTTGGACTCTTGGCCAGCGCCTGCGCGCGGCGAGCGACGACGGGTCCGTGTTCGTCGAAGGGCCGGTCTCCGCCTACGCCGGCACGAGCCTGACTCTGGCGGTGGAGTACTTCGTGGGCGCAGTCGAGCATGCCGACTGGAACATCGCTCTGGTCGGGGGGCGCGGTGCACAGGGTGTCCCAGGCCTGGTCTCGCGTGGCCCATGGGCGGCGGCGGCGGCCTACGCCGTCGGGGATCTCGCCACAGACGACGGTGCCACCTGGGAGCGCATCGTGGCAGGTACCACGCCAACGAACCCGGCCGCGGATCCCGTCAACTGGCGGGTATTCGCTCGGCGCGGGATCGACGGCTCCGGGTCAGTGGTGTCGGTTCAAGGCATTGCGCCGGACGGCGGTGGCGACGTCACGCTGCCCGAGGCGACTGCCGCTGCAGCTGGCCTGATGCCCGCGGCGGACAAAGGCAAGCTCGATGGCGTGGCCGCGGGGGCGACGGCCAACGCGGCGGATTCGCACCTACTGGATCGAGCAAATCACACCGGAGAGGAGCCGATCAGCGCGGTGAGTGGATTGCAGGCCGCGCTGGACGGCAAGATCCCGCTCGCGGAGAAGGGTGCAGTCGGTGGCGTTGCAACGCTTGATGGCGGCGGCAAGGTGCCTGCGGCGCAGCTGCCAAGCTTCGTGGATGATGTCCTCGAGTACGCCAGTCAAGCCGCATTTCCGGCCGTCGGTGAGAGCGGAAGAATCTATGTTGCGCTGGACACGAACAAGACCTATCGCTGGTCTGGATCCGCCTACGTCGAGATCAGTGCGAGTCCGGGCAGCACAGATGCGGTCCCCGAAGGGGCGATGAACCAGTACTTCACAGCCGCACGCGTGCGCGCCGCTGTGTTGACCGGACTGTCGACGGCGGTCAACGCTGCAATAGCGGCGACCGACACAATGCTGGCGGCGCTGGGAAAACTGCAGCGGCAGATCACCGACAACGCGGCGGCTGCCGCGAACGCGAGCAACCTGACCAGCGGCTCGCTGGATGATGCGCGACTGCCGTCGGTGATGACCGGGAAGCAGCTGACGAGCATGAGTGAGACGTCGACCTCGCCGGCTATCAGCGGCGGGACGCTGGTGCTTGACTGCAGCGCTGGCAACCAGTTCACGGTCTCGCTGAACGCCAACATCACCACGCTGACAATCGCGAATCCGCCGGCGGCTGGTAAGAGTTACGCCATGGACCTGGAATTCGTTGCAGATGGCACTGCGCGCACGATTGCGTGGCCAGGTACCGTGAAGTGGCCGGGGGGCACGTCCCCTTCACTCACTGCAGCCAACGGCAAGGCAGATGTGTTCGTGCTGCGCACACGTGATGGTGGCGCAACCTGGCGCGCCTTCAAGGCAGGGCAGAACTCATGAGTACGAAGATGCTGATGATGTGTGGCGCGCAAGAAGCTGCGCCAAGCCAGGTGGTCTTCGAATCCACCACAACGGGCGGCTTTGATGGTTATAGCTGGACCGTCCCGGATGGTGTCACGCATGTTTGCGTTGCAGCTGTGTCGCCTGGGGGTAATGGGGGTGATTGGGGCGGCTCGACTGCGACAGGAGGCAAAGGTGGCGATTTTGGCTGGGCAAACGAAATCCCTGTTACTCCAGGCACAAAGATCATTGTCCAATTTTCATCCAGTGGGGCGCAGATCTACAGTCGCGTCTCGCTGCCGAACGGTGCTGGCGATCTCTACGTGTATGCGGGGCGGGCGAGCGTTAAATCGGGAGCGTTCAGTTCGGCCACGGTCTACAGCGGCGGCAGCAGTGCCTCGTACTCGTTCGGTGGTGGAGGCGGAGGCGCAGGTGGCTACACAGGTGCAGGCGGCGACGGACAGGGTAGCGGCAGCGGTACGGCGGGCGGGGGCGGCGCCGGAGGCGGAGGCGGGGGCGGGGATGGGGGAGGTGGCGTCGCCTTGAGAGGCCAAGGGCCGAACGGCACCTATTCAAGTGGTTTGCCCGGTGGAGGCGGGTCCGGCGGATCCGCTGGCATCGGCAAGAACGGCGGCAACTACGGTGGGGGCGGCGCTGGAGGTCGCAGCGGCAGCACGGATGGCGGTGTCGGTGGCAAGGGCGCTGTGCGCATCCTGTGGGGAGGTGGGCGCTCCTATCCAAATAACGCTGCGGACCTTTGAGGACACGACATGCACTATGTGAAGATTGAAAACGGCCAACCGGCCGGCCCAATCATTAATCAGCACCAACTTCGACAACAGCTGCCGGCGGGAATCTCGTTTCCAGTGGTGATTCCGGGCGAGCTGGCGGCCGAGTATGGTTTTGCTCCGGCGATGGATATGGCAAAGCCCACCGTCGGACTGCTCGAGTCCGTCCAGGATGCCGGCTTCAAGCTGGTTGACAGTACCTATTACCAGACTTGGTCGATCGCCATGGTTGGCTCACTGGAGGCGGCGCAGGCCATCGCCATCGAGGCGATCGAAGCGCTGGCCAAGAGCAAGCGCGATGCAGTGGTTTCCAACTACAGCCCGGCAGAGATGGCATCTTGGGGCATCAAGCGTTGGGAGGCGGTCACGTATCAGGATACACAAGACCCAAGCCGATCGCCGAATCTGGCGATGGAGGCGCAGGTGCGAGACATACCCTTGGTCGAGCTGGTGGCGAAGGTGTTGTCCAAAGCGGCGGCCTTGTCCAAACTTGAAGCCCGCATTGCGGGCACGTGTGGGCGAAAGCAGGACGCGGTGCGCGGTTGCACAAGCGTCGCGGAAGTCAAGGCACTTTGCGACGAGATTGAGGTGGGCTGGCCGGTGTGAGCTGGCGCTCGCAGCCGTTCTCCTCACAACTGTGGTCCCACAACATCCGGTGCACTGCGGAAAGCGCGGCCTGTTGTGTCGGGTATGGGGTATTAAATACCAGGGTGTAACCTCGGATGGGCCATTCGACGATCCAACCATTCGGCGTCCTTATCGCCTTCGCGTTTCGGAAGCTCTTTCTCACGTCCGTGTTGCTCCAATTCCTGCTGCCGTGTCTGCATGGGAGCAGTTTCGGCGCGAGGTATTACGGCACGCCATAGGTAACTGCTGGAATTGTCACCAAGGAATTGGAGAGGTAATCTCGCGAGCTGGTGTTGACGCCGACCACGACTAGCCTACAAAGAGCCAGGCAGCCGGGGGGAAGGAAGCCTGGCATTCGGGCAAAGCTCGAGGAGAGGACCCCGAACGCACTGACTGTAGTCCGACAGCCATAAGTTTCTGTGATGCAGATCACAAGCCGCTTCGTGCGGCTTTTTTTGTGCCCGCCGCGTGCGGGCTTTTTCATTTGACGGGGAATACATGCCGGATAACGCAAACCATGTCAGCCGGGAAGAGTTCGAGCAGCTGGTCGGTGAGGTGAAGGCCCTTAAGGAAAGCGTGGCGGAGAACACCGAGTGCACGCGCCGGACGGAAGCCAACACACAGGGACTGGTCGAGCTGTTCGATGCCCTCTCTGGTGGATTCAAGGTCATCGCTTGGCTTGGGCGGGCTGCGAAGCCAATCGGCTACATCGCGGGCGCGCTGGCGGCGGTCATTGGCTTGTGGACGGCCATCAAGGGAGGCGGAATCAAATGAGCAAGGCCAAATTGATCGCGCTGGTCGGCGCGCCAACGGCGGCTTGGCTGCTCGCCATCACGCCGCAGCTTGAGGGCAAGGTGCTGCGCGGGTACAGGGACCCGATCGGCATTGTCACCGCTTGCTCGGGACACACGAAGACCGCCGTGCTTGGCAGGCCATACACGGAGGCCGAATGCGAAAAGCTGCTGGTCGATGATCTGATCGAGCATGCAGAGCCGGTGCTCGCTTGCACGCCGGGACTGAAGGGAAGGCCATGGCAACTGGGGGCGGCCGTAAGCTTCGCGATCAACGTGGGCGCCGGTGCCTACTGCGGCAGCGCGACGGCGGCGCGGTTCAACGCCGGGAACTTCCGCGGGGCCTGCAGGGCGATGAACGAGAGTGACAGCGGACGGCCTCAATGGGTGACTGCAGGCGGTAAGGTTCTGCCCGGCTTGGTCAAACGTCGTGCGATTGAGCGCAGTGTTTGTGAAAGGGGGCTGCCATGACGCCGATGGCCATCCTATGGCGCGGGGCCGGCGCCCTGGTGCTGGCCGCTGGCCTGTTTGCCGCCGGCTGGACCGTCAACGGCTGGCGCAAGGGCGCCGAGATTGCGGAGCTCACCGCGGCGCGGGCCCAGGCCGACCTTGCCGACGCCAACACCGCGCTCAGCGATCTCAAGGAGGCGGGAGTCAGGATCCGCCAGAGCGCTGACGACTACCTGGTTATCAAATCGGATCTCGGCGCCAAGATGGACGCCATCCGGAAGGATCTGAAAAATGCGAAGCCTCTGCCTGTGGATTGCCGCCCTGATGATGTCCGCGTGCGCAACCTCTCCAGCGCTGTCGACGCAGCCAAGCAAGCCGCCGCCGCTCGATAGCGCGCTGGCTGCCCCATGCGTGGTGCCGGACGCGCCAGAGGTGGCTGACTATGACGTTTGGCAGGACTGGATGGTGACGGTGCTGGGTGAGCTGGGCGACTGCGCGGCACGCCACCGAAAGACGGTGGAGGCTTGGCCCAAGTAGCTTCCCCTGCAAAGGGAGGGGTAAAGCAACGTTCAGCAGGGGCCGTTAAACAAGACTCCACCTTCCCGGAGTCTTTATGAATATGCGTTACATTCCGACCCAAGATGAGCAGCTGGGTTTTGATGTGGAGGCCTTTATCCGCGCCTGCGTGCCCGGCGGCCCATCGTGTGATCCGGGTCTTGTGGCCGATGCGATCCGAGAATGGTTCGATAGCTTCGATGATGGTCCCGTCTCTTGGCCGACGGATTAAACCCGTGGCGGCTGGCTTCCTGTTGCACTCATTTATTGCCGATCTGCTGGCGGATTAGCCCGATGCCAGCCTCCAAGGTGTCAATCACGCCTTGAGCAGTCTGATGGCCCATGGCGACTAGGACGTGGCCGCGACCAAAGGGGGTGAGCGCAACTGAGGGCTGCCTATCTCCGGTTCGATACTCTTCAATCAATTGACGGATAGATGAGTCGAACCCCAACCAGACGCTTGGATCGTAGATGCTGCCAGCGGACCAACGCGGAGGATCGTTTAGTAGGACGGCGATCAAGAGCCGCTCATGCTGCGGCAATCTCTCAACTTTGGCGAAGGCATCAGCAAGATCAACAAGGCTCATAGCAACACTGGAGAAGTCGGCGACGCGATTGCCGCGGGATCGATGTTAATCGCGGGTTTAGCGCTTCGGTATGAAACGGTAAAAAAGTGCCAAGCCAGCGGGGACCGGCTCGGCAAGAAGGGAACGCCAACGGGGTCATCGTTAGCGGATCGAAGTATGCAAGTTGCCACTGCTTGACCAGGTGATGCCTATCACAAGCCGGGAAATAGGACCGATGGAAGCCGGGCTACCGCGTGAACCTCTTATAAGGAACCGCACCGGGTCGCTTAATCTTCGCCCAGTCGCTCGAGCGCTCACCAGCCTGGTACGTCGATCCGGTGCGCTTGCCCACCACTCCCTCCAGTCCAAGCGCCAGCGCATGCCCGTATAGCCAGGCGCCATCCTCGATGCTGTCCACATACAGCAGCCCATCCCGCTGCGATCCCAGCAGCTTCCGCAGCGCGGCCTTGCGCCGCTGGAGCGGCTGTCCGCGCAGGTCCTTCCCGTTGCCGACCAGTATGTCGAATACGCAGTAGACGACCGGTTCTGCGCCGCGGTACCAACCCCGGCGCCGAGCACGGGATTGTAGCCGCTCGAAGTCGCTGCGGCCAATGTCGTCCAGCACGCACACCTTCTGAACGGTACTCACTGTGAGTTGTTCGCCCTCACCACGCTGCGCCTCCGGGATTGACTGGGAGTTCCTAAGGTTGCTGTCGACGTGAACTCACAGTTTCAAGGATCCGCAGCACGATCAGGGAAACGCAAATTCGTTTGACCGCTCTACGCCGGTTGCTAATGTCTCTTGCCGACCCTTATTTGCCGGTCTAAGCCGCCCTGATCGCATGGCGGCTTAGAAACTGATGCGACCTGAAGTGCAGCAGAAATTTGGTATCGCCGTGGCGTGTGCATTTTTAGGCGTATTCTCGCGTTCCGCCAACAACCTCTAGGTCTTTAGTCCTCACAGTCGACAATATTGTGCTACAGTGATTCACGATTCACGATTCTTCAAGGCGGCGGCCTTGAAGCACGCGTAGCACTATGAAACACATGACGAATGTGGCGCGGGCAGCGTCTTGGAAAACCGCGAGTTCCCGTTCGGAGCGGTCAGAGCGCATTCGAAGCGCTCTATTGTCTGCCGCAGCCGAGGTGGTGGGCGAGGTGGGCTATGCGGAAGCTTCCGTAACAATGATCACGCAGCGTGCCGGGGTGGGCCAGGGCACGTTCTACAACTATTTCAAGTCGCGACAAGATTTGCTGGACTCCCTTCTTCCAGATCTTGGCGAGCAGATGCTCGACTACGTCCGCGATGAAGCTGTGGGCGGAAGCGGATTCCGTGATCTCGAGGAGAAGAGCTTCCGCGCCTTTTTCGGATTTCTTAAAAGTACTCCCCAGTTTCCCCGCATTCTGAATGAAGCGGAAAGCTTCGCCCCGGCAGGGTTTCAGAAGCACCTCGACAACGTATCGAAGCGGTACATCCGTTTCCTGCAGCGTTCCATGAAAAACGGTGAGTTGCAGGATTACTCGGAGGGTGAACTCGAAGTCGTTGCCTACATGTTGATGGCGGCCCGTAGCTATCTGTCTCAACGCTATATGTCCCCCGATGGCCGCAGCGTCGAACTTCCTCGTTTGGCAGCGGATGCCTATATGAAGTTTGTTCTCTACGGGCTTGTGGGGCGACCACCCGAAGAGAAATGACATTTCCCTTAAAGCGACTATATCTCTAAACGTTTCCGGAGTGCACATGGACAAAACGCTTCTATGGTCCCCAATCAAATTCCGTACTGTGGAGCTCAAGAACCGTGTTGTGATTTCGCCGATGTGCATGTACAGCGCGCAGGAGGGAATGGCAGATGACTTGCACCTTGTACATCTGGGCCGGTTTGCGCTAGGCGGCGCCGGTTTAGTGTTCGTGGAGGCTACGGCGGTCAGTGCGCAGGGGCGTATTACCCCCGGTTGTCTCGGTCTATGGTCTGACGAACAAGTCGCGCCGCTTAAACGCATTACAGATTTTGTGCATCGTTTCGATGCTGCAGTTGGCATCCAGCTCTCTCATAGCGGCGACAAGGGAGCGTCGCAGCGGCCCTGGGAGGGTGGGGGGCCATTGAGTGCTAGTGAGTCGGCTCACGCTGTCGAGCAAGGCTGGGCGACCGTTGGGGTGTCGGTCAGCGAGGAGGGCAATACAGCGTCTGACGCTCAACCTCTTACCGAGGCGGATCTGCATCAGATTATCAGTGAATTTGTGGCCAGCACGGAACGCGCCAACGCTGCAGGCTTTGACGTGCTGGAGCTCCATTGCGCGCACGGATACCTTTTGCACTCATTTCTATCGCCACTAAGTAACCATAGGTTGGATCGGTTTGGCGGTTCGCTGGAAAACCGCATGCGCTTTCCCCTGGAAGTCGTTGAGGCGGTGCGCAAGGTATGGCCTGCAAGCAAGCCTCTGTTCGTTCGTATATCGAGTGTAGACGGCCTGGATGCAGGGTGGGGTGTGGAAGACAGCGTGAGTTTTGCCACGGAACTGCGCAAGCTTGGAGTCGACGCCGTCGACTGTTCATCCGGGGGAATGGTCCTTCCCAAGGACAAGCAGCTAGTGGGTCGAACGCCCGGATATCATGTGCCGTACGCGCGTCGAATTCGTGAGGAAGTCGGGGTGCGGACCGTTGCGGTTGGACTGATTCGTGATCCGTCGCACGCGCAACAAGTCCTGGACGACGAGAGCGCTGACTTGATTGCGATTGCTCGCGAAGCTTTGTTCAACCCAAATTGGGCAAGCCATGCCGCCCTATTTGAGCAGGGTAATTCGGGATGGGAGGCTTGGGTTGAACAGCATGGCTGGTGGCTGAAGCGACGCGCCAGGCAGCAGGATGAGTCGTTCGAACATCTTGGGGCTATCGCGCGCAGTACAAGTAAGGATTAACGCCCCAGCCGGAAGCACCTGGCCACAGATGTCGAAATTGTCGCCAGGTGCGAAGCTGCTTCACATGACTATGCCGATGCGCGCGAATCCAGAATCTCGCGCGAAACAATTATCGGTAAGTGGCCGTCAGGAAGAAAGTTGGGCTCGTCTGCTCTCGTCACCTGGTAGGCATCGGTCTGTGTACCGGCGCGCATGTCGGCAGTTGACGCGAACCATGTGATCGCCAGCCCGTCATATGGCTGGCGAACAGGAGAGTACTCGGGGCGTGCGTGATTCTGCTCGTAGCGCCGGATGTACTCGATCTGTCTTGCGATCGGGCCGTGGACATCTTGCCAGTAGTCGAAGAAGTGCTTCGTTTCCATGCCCGGGCGCCGTGAAACAAACTCAACGTTCTTGACTGACGAGGGGGGTATTTCACCGTCCTTTGCCACATGGGCCGTCACAATCAGGACAGTCATTCGTTCCCGATCAATCAGATCGTCCGGGCGACGTGGGTCGCTCGCCTCTGTCTGCATCGCCAAGCTTGCGGCTTGTGCTTTCATGAGCGTCTGATACGTCCGCTCTTCCATCGCGTCGAATAGCAGTTCGCCCTTTGTGGGGTCGCTTCAGAAAACGGGTAGAGTCGAGATGTGACGCGGTGGCGTTAGGTTCTGCATATCAGTAGCCGCCCCTTTCGTTTGGCGGTGCCTCATTAGCCGAACCGTGGCTCCGTTTTCACATCCCGCTCATCGAACCGGACGTGCGCTACTAACGCATCCGGCTCTCGGACAGAACATCATGCCTTCGCCCACGGAAGGTTCTGCGGAAGCTTTGGCAGGCGGATGAGTCCAAGCTGCTGGTAGAGATACTCATCGGGGTAGCGCGCTACTCCCCCACTGCGCTGCTTGTGCTTCTTGCACAACCATCGGCGGAGCCGGTTTGTGGTGTACTTGTCGAGGAACCGATAGGCAGGAGTGACCGGGCCGAGGCTAAAGTAGTTGGCCCATCCGCCAAGTTTCTGATTCAGACGCTTCACCATTTCCCCGGCATCCATCCATGCCATGTTTCGGCCTGTCTGGATACGCACCGTTTCAGTCATGCGCTTTATGCTCTTTCGCGACGGTCGAGCGGCGATGTACGGCCGCCGAGTCTTGACCGAGTAGCGCCGACCAAAGGTGTACCCCAGGAAGTCGAACTCGCCATCCGGAAGGCGGCAAATCCGGGTCTTTTCTTCGTTCACCGTAAGCTTAAGCAGGCCCATCATCTGCCGCATGGCGGCGAGCGCCTTCTGGGCATTGCTGCCCTTACAGCAGATGACCAGATCGTCGGCATAATTGACGATCCGAGCACCAAGCCGCTGTTCCAAGCCAGCCTTCTTCCACCCCAAGATAAATCGTCGCATGTACAGATTGGACAGTAGGGGTGAGATCGGCGAGCCCTGCGGAATGCCCCGCTTGGTATCCCGATTGGACGTCGTGCGCTTCTTGCGACCTCGCTCATCCTCCTCTTCCACCGGGGCATCCAGCCAGAGCTTCACCAGATGCAGAACACGCCTATCAACAACCCGGCGTGCTACCGATTTCATGAGTTCGACGTGCGGGATCGTGTCGAAGTACCCGGACAGGTCGGCGTCCACAACATCCTTGTGGCCACTGGCCAGTAGCCCGTGTACCTCGCGCACAGCGCTTTGTGCACTCCGGTTTTGTCGGTAGGCATGCTGTTCTGGCGGCAGATCGGCCTCGAAGATTGGCTCCAAGACCAGCATCGCCGCCGTCTGACACACCCTTTCCGCCAGTCGCGGAATGCCAAGCGGCCTGAGTTTGCCGTTCGGCTTTGGAATATAGACCCTTCTTACCGCTTCCGGACGATACGTTCCATCCCGAAGCTGCTGCGCCAATTCCCCAAGCCATCGCTCCTGCCCATACTGCTCAACATCATCGAACGTCAGGCCGTCTACACCCGGTGCCCCCTTGTTGGCGCGGCAACACGCATAGGCGTGCCTTAGCACGTCCATTCGATAGATCTTGTCGTACAAGGCATAGAAGCGAAACTCGGGTTCTTCCTTCGCTTTCGCATGTAACGCCGTCCGTAGTCCCTGAACGCTAATCGGAGTTGCTAGGTTTCCCAATCTCCTGTCCTTTCCCACTTTCAACGTTGGTTCTGAACTGAGGCCCCTTTCCTCCACTGGCATTACCCAGCTTCCTCGGTAATACGGGCCTCTCCGCCACCCCTATGCGCCCGGCCTGTCCGTCACCGGCTTCCGGTTGGTCGTTGCGCTCGACCACGCACGGGGCTTCCCGTGTTGCATCGGTTTCCCTCTTGTATGCATGCTGTCGCCACTACCCCGGCGGAACCGCGGGGTGCATGTTTCGCTCTCTTCCCCCACGGTGGCAGCCTTCCCCGATATTCCGACGGGTCGGCTTCCGCATTGCGTCTTTCGAGGCCTGCTCAGCGTTCACTCACGTTACGGCCTGCATACTCGCCAAGTCACTTACATGACCCTCTACATCGAAGGCTTCAGCCGCTTCGTTACCTCCACGACTGCTCCGATTGCTACCGGCTGGAGCGAGAGTTGCCGGGCGGGATTCGCACCCGCTGAGAAACCGTGCCTTTGCACGGCGCAC